>DATNKC010000421.1:0-12051 GCA_035603615.1 Steroidobacteraceae bacterium
GGCGACTTCTGGTCCGCGAAGTAGGCGGCGGCGATTTTGACGTCTTCATCGCTGGTCAAGAGCTGCGCCATGCTGTCCATGACGGCGTTCTTGCGGCGGCCGTTGCGATAGGAAGTCAGGGCCTGTTCCAGGTAATCCACATGTTGTCCGGCCAGCACCGGCGGCTTCGGCGTCAGTGGGCCTTCGACACCCAGACCATTCTCACCGTGGCATGCGATGCAGGCAGCCACTTGCTTGGGTGGCGCTTTGCCCGGCGCGGGCGTACCGGGCTTTATCGGCGCCGCACCCTGCAAATAGGCCGCAATGTCCTCGATGTCCTCATCCGAGAGCGAGGAGGCCTGCGCATGCATGGTGGGGTGAGGCCGCGAGCCGTCGCGATACTCATGCAACGCCGCGACGAGGTATTCCGCATTCTGGTGGCGCAATTCCGGCACACTGTAGTCCGGATACGCGTTGCGGTAATTGGCGATGCCGTGGCATCCATAGCAGGTGTAGAACTTCATCTCACCTTTGGCCGGATCGCCCGCCGCATGCGCGCCCAACGACAAACCAGTCAACGCCGTGGCGGCGAGCCACCCAGTCAATCGAGAAAGCATCTAGTACTCCAAGACTTTTTAGGTTCAATCAGGTGCAGTGATGTTAAAGAGTGGGCGGCCAAATTGCCACTGAACGCCGGCATTCCGCGAATTCCCGGCCTCAATCCAAGACATTCGCCAGATCCTGTAGCAGCGTCGGATCCGTCGGCTTGGTTCCGGCCGGATATCGGCAGACCACTCGGCCGCCGCGGTCGATGAGAAATTTCTCGAAATTCCAGCCGATATCGCCGGGAAAGCCGTTTTCCTCCGCCGTCAGCCATGCATACAGCGGATGGCGGTGCGGGCCGTTCACCTCGATCTTTGCCGATAGAGGAAAGGTCACGCCAAAGTTGAGCGAACAAAAGGTTTGGATTTCCGCCGCCGTGCCCGGCTCCTGCGCGCCGAACTGATTGCAGGGGAAACCGACAACCGTGAAATCCTTGTTTTTGAGTTCTTCGTAGAGATCCTCGAGACCCGCGTATTGAGGGGTGTAGCCGCACTTGCTCGCGACGTTCACCGCCAAGGTTACCTTGCCCAGGAGCGGCGCCAATATATTCGGGCTGCCATCAAGTCCGGGCACCGTGAAATCGTAAAAAACACTCATGCGAAATCCTTCAAGTGACGGCTCTCAAGCCGCGCGCTCGCGCTTCTTCAAATGCACCAACAGCAAGGACACCGCGGCCGGCGTGAGTCCCGGGATGCGCGCCGCCTGTCCCAAGGTCTCCGGACGCACGTCGCAAAGCCGCTGACGCGCCTCGTTCGACAATCCGCCGACCAGGCTGTAGTCGATATCCGCCGGCAGGCGCAACTCCTCGTTACGCCAAGCGCGCTCGATCTCATCGCTCTGCCGCTTCAAGTACCCGGAATATTTGGCCTGCACTTCGACCTGCAGTTTCACCTGTTCGCGCAGGCGCTCATCGGCGCACCAATCGGCGCTGACGCTTGGGTCCGGAGCGATGCAGGTCAGATCGTCGAAGGAAATTTCAGGCCGGCGCAATAGATCAAAGGCGTGCGTCTCGCGCGACAGCTCGGCGCCCAGTTTGGCGAGCAACGCAGCGTCGACGTGGGCGGGCTGCACGACAGCGCGTTCCAGCCGATCGACTTCGGAAGCGACCCCAGCGCGCTTGCGCTGAAAGAATTCCCAGCGCTCATCGTTGATGAGCCCGAGTTCCCGCCCCGCGGCGGTTAAACGCAGGTCCGCATTGTCTTCGCGCAAGGAAAGCCGGTATTCAGCGCGGCTGGTGAACATGCGGTACGGTTCGGTCGCGCCCCGCGTGGTCAGGTCGTCGACGAGCACACCCAGGTAAGCCTCGCAGCGCTTAGGAAACCAGGCCTCGCGCCCTTGCACGGCGAGCGCGGCGTTGATCCCCGCCAGCAACCCTTGGGCCGCGGCTTCTTCATAGCCTGTGGTGCCGTTGATCTGACCGGCGCAGTACAGGCCTGACAGGTGTTTGCTCTCCAGGCTGTGCTTCAAATCGCGCGGATCGAAGAAATCGTACTCGATGGCATAGCCCGGTCGGGTGATGTGAGCATTTTCGAATCCGGCAATGGTGCGCACGAATTCGAGCTGGACATCGAAGGGCAGGCTGGTGGAAATGCCGTTGGGGTAAATCTCATGCGTATCCAAGCCTTCGGGCTCGACGAAGATCTGGTGCGATTGCTTATCGGCGAATCGCACCACTTTGTCCTCCACCGAGGGACAGTAGCGCGGGCCGACGCCTTCGATCAAACCGGTAAACAGGGGCGAGCGCGCGGTCGCCGCGCGAATGATCTCGTGAGTTCGCGCGTTGGTCGCGGTGATGTGGCAGGGAAGCTGGCGCGGATGCTGCGCGCGCGTGCCGAGATAAGAAAAAACCGGCCGCGGGTTATCGCTGTGCTGCTCGCGCAGCGCCGAAAAATCGACGCTCCGGCCATCGATGCGCGGCGGCGTGCCGGTCTTCAAGCGTCCAACTCTCAACGGCAATTCGCGCAGACGCGCCGCCAAACTGATCGAGGGCGCATCGCCCGCACGTCCGCCAGGGTGGCTCTCGAGACCCACATGGATTTTGCCGCCCAAGAAGGTGCCGGCGGTCAGAACGATTGCCGGCGCTCGAAATTCAAGTCCGCTCGAGGTGACGACACCGATCACGCGATCCCCTGCGAGGATCAAATCCGCCGCTTCCTGCTGAAAAAATTCCAAATGAGCCTGGGATTCCAAAATCCCGCGGATCGCGCGCTTGTAAAGCTGCCGGTCCGCTTGCGCCCGCGTCGCGCGCACCGCAGGCCCTTTGCTCAAGTTCAGGGTGCGAAACTGGATACCGGCCTGATCGGTGGCGCGCGCCATGGCTCCCCCGAGTGCGTCGATTTCCTTGACCAGATGCCCCTTGCCGATACCCCCGATCGCGGGGTTGCAGCTCATCTGTCCTAGGGTCTCAATGTTATGCGTCAGCAGCAACGTGCGAGCGCCCATCCGGGCAGCCGCGAGCGCCGCTTCGGTGCCGGCGTGACCGCCGCCGATAACGATGACCTGGTACTGCTTTGCAAAACGCATGACGCTGAATCTACTCGATTTTTAGGCCGGGCGCGTACTCTAAACTCTCGCGATGAAAAGCACCAGGGAACCATTGACGGGCGTCTTGGCACTAAAGCGTTAGAAGCCTAAAATTGCGCCTGGAACCTTCGCATGAACTCCCATTCGTCGATCCACCCTAAGAGAGACTCCGCGCCGGCCGGGCGAGACAGCGGGGGCTTGGGAATCACGGCCATAGCCGTCATCGCCGCACTCGTGGTGGGCATGATCGGGATATTCGATGTGGCGGCGGGAGCCGCACCGCAGATCGGCCAGTCTGCGCCGGATTTCACCGCGGTCGACAGCAAGGGCGACTCCATCCATTTGAGCGAGTATCGCGGCAAAACCGTGGTGCTGGAATGGACCAATGCCGATTGCCCCTACACCCGCAAGCATTACAGCAGCGGCAACATGCAAGGCGAGCAGGCGCTGGCGAAAAAGAATGGCATCGTGTGGCTGACCGTGATCTCCTCGGCTCCCGGCAAGCAAGGCTATGTCAATGGCGCCGCTGCGGACGCGCTGACGGTCTCACGCCACGCGGTCCCGACGGCGGTACTGCTGGACCCCACGGGAAGCGTCGCCCGCTTGTACGCGGCAAAGACGACGCCCCATATGTTCGTCATCGACAAGGACGGGACGCTTCAGTACATGGGCGGCATCGATAGTCTTGCAACCACCGATCAGGCGGACATTGGTCGCGCCGAACCGTACTTGAAGGAAGCGATGCTGGCGGTGGCCGCAGGCGATCCCGTGCCACACCCCGTCACCAAGCCGTATGGCTGCTCGATCAAATATTAGGGCCTGGCAGAGAATTCCGCGTGGCCTTATCGAAGGCTGATCCCGCTCCAGGTGAGCGCGTATAGTCCGCTGCTTGGTTATCCGCCCCGCCATTCCTGCCGAACGCCGGACCCTCGAGGCGCTGCAGTGGCGCGCATCGCTCGGCAATGAAGGCGATCGCGATGCACTGCTGCGGCATCCGGATGCCATCGACTTGCCGCCGGAACAAATTGCCGCGGGCGGCGTGTTCGTCCTCGAACAGGATGGCGCCATCGTCGGCTTTTCGGCCATTGTGCCGCGCGACGATGGCGACACGGAACTCGACGCACTGTTTGTCGAGCCGAGCATTCAACGTCGCGGGGTCGGGCGAAAGCTGCTGGAACACTGCGCCGCCGCGGCGCGCTCGATGGGCTCGAACTCACTGCATGTCGTGGGAAACATTCACGCCAAGCAGTTCTATCTGTCCTGCGGGTTCACCATCGTCGGCAGCTTCGAAACCCGCTTCGGCTTAGGACTGCTGATGCGCAAGGCGCTCTGACCCTATCAGGCGCCAAGGTTTGCCGGTGGCGATGCCTTATTCCACGGCCACCGGAATGCCGGCGAACTTGCCGGCCCATTTTTTGGGTCCGGTTTCATGCACCGATTCGCCATCGGCGCTCACCGCCACAGTCACGGGCATATCCTTCACGTCGAATTCGTACACCGCCTCCATGCCGAGTTCCGGAAAGGCCACGACGCGGCTGCCGCGAATGGCGTTCGATACCAGAAATGCAGCGCCGCCGACTGCAATCAAATACGCGGAGCGGTGCTTCGCAATCGAGGCGACGGTTTCGGGCCCGCGCTCGGCTTTTCCCACCATCGCCAGCAGTCCTGATTTGCCGAGCATCGTGTCCGTGAATCGGTCCATGCGGTTGGCGGTGGTGGGACCCGCCGGCCCCACGACTTCAGTACCGACGGGATCGACGGGCCCCACGTAATAAATCACGCGCCCGGTGAAATCCAAACCGTCCGGCAGCGCTTTGCCTTGATCCAGCAGTGCGCAGATGCGCTTGTGCGCGGCGTCGCGGCCCGTCAGCAATTTGCCCGACAACAACAGGCGTTCGCCCGGCTTCCAAGCCGCGATCTCCTCTTTGGTGAGGCCATCGAGGGACACGCGGCGTGCGCTGGCATCGGCGCTCCACTGCACCTTGGGCCAGAGATCCAAATTCGGCGCCTCCAGCAGCGCGGGCCCGTTGCCGTTCAGCGTGAAATGAATATGTCGAGTGGCGGCGCAATTGGGAATCACCGCTACCGGCAAGGATGCAGCATGGGTCGGATAGTCCAAAACCTTGACATCCAGCACCGTGGTTAAGCCGCCCAAACCTTGCGCGCCGATTCCGAGAGCATTGACGCGCCGGTAAATGTCCAAACGCAGTTCCTCGAGCGCAGTCTTCGGGCCGCGGGCGATGAGATCGCCGATATCGATCGGATCCATCAGCGATTTCTTCGCGAGCAGCATGGCCTTCTCGGCGCTGCCGCCGATTCCGATGCCCAGCATTCCCGGCGGGCACCAGCCCGCGCCCATTTCGGGCACCATTTCCAACACCCAATCGGCCACGGAGTCCGACGGGTTCAGCATGGCGAACATCGATTTGTTTTCCGAACCGCCGCCTTTCGCGGCGACGGTGATCTCCAGCTCATCGCCGGGAACGAATTCCGTGTGGATCACGGCGGGGGTGTTGTCCTTGGTGTTGCCGCGCTTGAATGCCGGATCCGCTACGATGGAGGCGCGCAGCTTGTTTTCAGGATTCAAGTAGGCGCGTCGCACGCCTTCATTGATCATCGCCTCTAGATCCAGTTTCGCATCCCAGGTCACGCCCATGCCCACCTTGACGAACACCACCACGATGCCGGTGTCCTGGCAAATCGGCCGGTGGCCTTCGGCACACATGCGCGAGTTGGTGAGAATCTGCGCGATGGCATCTCGCGCGGAGGGACTTTGTTCCACCTCGTAGGCGCGGCCCATGGCGCGGATGAAGTCGGGCGTGTGGTAGTAGGAAATGTACTGCAGGGCGTCCGCGACGCTCGCAATCACATCGGCTTCGCGAATGACGGTCATGTCGCAAATCTATCAAGTTGTGAGCGAGCATGGCTAGCGAATCCCATACAATCTCTCGATGGGAGGTAGCGTGCGGCAGTCGTTCGGGGCGTTCGTATGGATTGGCGTGAGCGCGTGCGCGTGGTGGGCGCGGCCCGCTGCCGCCGAAGATATCGGCGTTCTGCCGACGATCGAATGCCGGCTCGAACATCCGCTGCATTTGACCTCCGTTGCCGCGCGCTGCGGAACCTTGCGCGTGCCGCTCGACCGCGAACACCCCAACGAGGGATCGATCGACTTGAAGTTGGCCATTGTGCCGGCCTTGAACCGGCGCAGCACGGCGGCCCCCTTGTTTCTGTTGGCCGGCGGCCCGGGACAAAGCGCCATGCAGGTGTACGTGGCGCTCAACGGCGCCTTCGCGCGCATCAACCGCAATCATGCAGTCGTGCTGCTGGACCAGCGCGGCACGGGAACTTCCAATCAGCAGTCATGCGTCTATCCCGAGGATTGGCAGGAGCCTGAGGACCCGATGCCGGCGCTGCGCAAGGCGACGGTGGATTGCCTTGCAAAGCTTGGGCCGCAGGTGCGTTTCTACACCACCAGCATCGCGGTTCGCGATTTGGACGATGTGCGCCGGGTGTTGGGCTACGACCAGATCGACTTGTACGGGGGCTCCTACGGCACACGCGTCGCCGAACAGTACATGCGCCGCTACCCGACGCGCGTCCACGCGGTGATCCTGGACGGAGTGACGTACCCGCAGCAGGCGATCGGCGCCGAAACCCCGGAAGACGCCGACCGTTCCTTGAATTTGATCGTCGCCCGCTGCCTGCAGTCGCCCGATTGCGCTGCCACCTATCCGCAGCTGCAAGACGAACTCAAGGCGCTGCTCAAGCAGTTCGGACCGCAGAAAGTCAGGGTGACCATCGACGATCCGAACAGCGGCTTGCCGCTCGAGATCGAGTTCAACCGCAGAATACTCAACGCCGCGCTGCGCATGCTCTCCTACAGCAGCATGCAGGCATCGCTCTTGCCCACGCTGATTCACGAGGCGGCGCACGGCAAGCTGCGGCCGCTGGCGGCCCAATCCGTCATGAATATGCGGCAGATCTCCGATCAGCTGGCGAACGGCATGCAGTACAGCGTGATCTGCAGCGAGGATGAACCGCTTTTCGCGGGCATCGACCGCGCCGCCATGGCAAAGACCTACCAGGGCACCGACATGATGGACGGCCTGCATGAGGTTTGCGGCCTCTGGCCGCGGGGACCGGTGGACGCGGACTTGCACGCTCCCCTGCACAGCGACATTCCGACCCTGCTGCTCTCCGGTGAGGCGGATCCGGTCACGCCGCCGGTCGACGCCGAGCGCGCCGCCGGCGGTCTTACCCGCCACCGGCATTTGATCTTGAAGGGCGAAGGCCACGGCCAGTTGCCGACCGGCTGCATGCCGATCATCGCCGCCGCTTTTCTCGACAACCCCGTACCCGACAAGCTGGATGCGAGCTGCCTGGACCGGCATTCGCCCGAACCGTTTTTCCTGAGCATGACCGGACCTGCGCCATGATCGAAGCGATGGGCCTGAACAAGCGCTTCGGCAGCATCGAAGCGGCGCGGGACGTCTCATTCGTGGCGCGCGACGGCGAGATCACCGGCCTCTTGGGTGCCAATGGCGCCGGCAAATCCACCTGTTTGCGAATGCTCTATGGCGTGCTGACGCCCGACAGCGGCAAGGCGTGCATCGACGGCATCGACATCCGCGGCGAGACCTCGAAGGCGCGTGCGCACTTGGGCGTACTGCCGCACGCGGCCGGGCTGTACAACAACCTGACCGCGCGCGAGAACATTCGCTACTTCGGCGCGCTGCAGGGGATGGAGGCGACGCGCTTGGCGTCGCGCACCGCCGAGCTGTCACAGGCGCTCGGCATGGACGCCTTCATTGAACGCCGCGCCAAGGGATTTTCACAGGGCCAGCGCATCAAGGTGGCCCTGGCCCGCGCCCTGGTGCACGACCCCGGCAACGTCGTGCTCGATGAGCCTACCAACGGACTCGACGTGATGGCGATTCGCAATTTGCGCGAGATGCTGCTGGCGCTGAAAGCTCAAGGACGCTGCGTTTTGTTCTCATCGCATGTCATGCAGGAGGTCGCGGCACTGTGCGATCGGGTGGTCATCATCGGCCACGGGCGGGTACTCGCGGACGCCACGGTGCAGGAGATTCGTGAGCGCAGCGGCACGGCCACCCTGGAAGAGGCCTTCCTGCAGGTGCTGGGCGATCCGGAAGGCGTGAGCTGATGCCGACCCTGCTGACGGTCTTCGCCAAGGAATTCCTCGAAAATCTGCGCGACCGGCGCACGCTGTTGTCGGCGTTGTTGTTCGGCCCCTTGTTTGGCCCGCTGCTCTTCGGACTCATGGTGTCGCGCATGCTGGAGCAAAGCGTGGTCGAGTCGGATGTGCCCTTGAAGCTCACCATTTCCGGCGGCCACTACGCGCCGGGACTGATTCGCTACCTCGAGGGTCGCGGCGCCAAGCTCACGCACACGGAACTGTCGGAGGATCAGGCGCGGGCGGCGGTTAGAAACGGCCGCTCCCAGGTGGTGCTGCTCGTGCCCGCGGATTATCCCAAGCTTTTCGTGGACGCGCGGCCGGCGCCCATACTGCTGTTCGCCGACAGCGCCGATTCGCAAACACGAAAAATTGCCGATCGTGCCAAGTCCATGCTGGGCGCTTACGGCAGCACGATCGCACAATTGCGGCTGGAAATGCGCGGCGTGAGCCCATTGCTGAGCGTCCCCATCGCGGTCAACGAAGTCGATATCGCGACACCCGCCGGGCGCGCGGTGGTGGTGTTGGGATTCATGACCTATTTCGTGCTGTTCGCCTTGTTGATGGGCGGCCTGTACCTGGCAATCGATTCCACCGCGGGAGAGCGCGAGCGCGGCTCGCTCGAAGCACTGCTCAGCTTGCCGGTGGCGCGTTCGGCGTTGGTGGGCGGAAAGATTCTGGCGACCTGCGCCTACATGTGCATTTCACTGGCCTTGAGCCTCACGGCGTTCGTATGCGTATTTCGCTTCGTGCCGCTCGAGCGCATCGGCATGAGTGCCAATTTAGGCTTCCGCACGGCAGTGATCTTTTTTGGTATCTGCCTGCCCTTCGTGCCCCTGGGCGCGACGCTGATGACCTTGGTCGCATCGTTCACGCGTACTTACCGCGAGGCGCAAACTTATCTCACCACCGTGCTGCTGGTGCCGACGCTGCCGATTGCCTTTGCCAGCATTTATTCCCTGAAGACCAAGAGTTCGCTGATGATCATCCCATCCTTGAGCCAGCATTTATTGATGACCAGCGTGCTCAAGGACGAACCGATTTTATTGAGCGACGTGCTGGTCTCCGCGGCCGCTTCGCTCAGCATAGCGCTGCTGATGTTCGTGCTCACCGCGCGCCACTGGCGGCGCGAAACCATGCTGGGCTAAATCTAATTGGATGAACGTTTAACAGCGCAACATTAGGGGAAAGCCGGTATAGGAGTTCAACTAGAGCGTATGTATACTAATTACAACGCAGGGTTCGCGTTGCTCAGGGGAACAGGAATGAGCGCATCTTCATCCGCACGGATGGCCATCGTGGCGTTTCTCGCCATCATGACGGTGTCCGCAGGCACGATGCTCTGGCTTTTCTGGCGTTTTCCGCTCATGACCGCGATCGTCACGCTAGGCGTGTTCGCGGCGCTTGTTGTGTTGTCGAGGCTTGCTCGGTCCATCGATGTCGACTTGAAGGATTTGGATCGGACCGAACAGAGCGTTTGATCGTCGCCAAACGGCGACAGGCCTCTCGCGCGAGGCAGGGCCACCGTCGCCATTGATTTTCTAAAACCCCACCGACTTTAAAATACCGGCTTACCCGCCCACCCGCTTGAGCGCGGCTTTGGCCCGCAAAGTTTGCGGATGATTGGCGCCAAGTTGCGATTCCAGGTCGAGGCTCGCCTTTTTCAGCAGGGCCGGCGCTTCGGCGCTGCCGCTTTTCGCCAGAGCCTCGCCCAGCCGTTCGCGGGCTTGCGCCAGTTCCCAAATATCATCGGGGGCCTGTTCTCGAATCGAAACCGCTTCCCTAAGCAAAGCCGCCGATTCCGTATCGCGGCCCATGGCCGAATCGACCGATCCTAGGCCTTCGAGCGCCATCGCCAGATTCGCCGCGCTCTGCGCGCCCAGCTTGCGCAATCCTGCGGCCGCGTCGGCAAACTGCTGCTGAGCGGCCTGATTGTTGCCCTGGCTCGCGGCGAGCTGTGCCGTGGCGATTTCGGTTCGCAGCGTCAATGGATGCGCGGCGCCGTAGTGCGCCAATGCGGATTGGTGGGTCTCGGTCAGGGCTGCCGCCGCCTGTGGGTCGCCCGTGGCCAGGAGCGCCTCGCCCAAAAATGTCCGAGCTTGCAGCGCAACCGGGCTGTCGGGCCCCGCATAACGGCTCGCCATGTCCACCGACTCGCGCAACACGCTGATCGCTGCTTCATTGCGATTGGTGATGCTGAGGATTCGGCCGTAGTAGCTCATCGCGGCCGCGACGGCGGCAGAGTCGCCCGCGAGCGCCCGCTCGCGCTCTACCGAGCTCTCCAGCAGGCTCTCGGCATCGCGCAAATGACCCGCGCGCATCTCGAGCGTGCCCGTATTGGCGACGACGATCTGCGCATCGATGCCGTCGCCCAGGCCGAGCGCGCGGTAGATCGCCGTGGTTTCGTAATAGGCTTTGAGTGCTTCGGGCACCCGGTTCACGGTGCCAAGCGTAATGGCGAGCGAGTTGAACAGCACCGCGGTCTCGCGGTTATCGTGGCCCGACAAGGCGATGCGCTCGGCGATTGCATCGTGGATGGTGGCAATCGCGCCGTCGATGTCGCCGTGCGTGCGCTGTAGGCGCGCGCGAATGACCAACCCCTCGAGGCGCTCCTCCGCATACTGCTGCGGCGCTGCGCGCCAGAAATTTTCCGCCTGGCCCAACAATGTTTCGGCGCGATCCGCATGCCCTCGCAGCAATTCGATGTTGGCGAGCTTTTGGCGCGCGTCGGCTATCGCGAAAGGATCGGCTCTCGAATCCGCTTCGGCAAGAAATCCCTCGAGCAGCGCACCCGCGCCGTTCACATCCTCGAGCGCGCCATACAGATCCGCCAACGTCAGGACGACCTGGCCCGCGAGCAGCGGCTGATCGCGATATTCCTTCAGCACGCGCTGGGCGCTCGAGTCGATCATGCCCTTGGCCGTCGTCGATTTGGCGCCTTGATCGCTGATCGCCGCGCGAAACAGCCCCGTTAAGTTGTAGCGCACCGCTTCCTCGCGTGCCGCAACGCGCCGCGCCGCGTCGCGCTCGTGGGCGGCTTTTTCGGCCTGCCATGCCGCGACGCCCAAACCGGCCGCCAACGAAACGATCACGGCTGCCACGGCCGCCGCGGCCCAGCGATAGCGGCGCAGCGTGCGGCTGATGACATAGAGGTGCGCGCCCTCGCGTGCTTCGACCGGCTCGCCGCGGCGCGCCCGCTCGACATCGAGCTTGATGGCCTCCACCGTGGCGTAGCGATCACTAGGCGCCTTGCGTAACGCCTTCGACACGATGGCGTCGAAATCGCCGCGCAGCAGCCGCACAGGAACCGGCGCGTTCGGTTGCGCTTCCGCCGTCCGGCTCAAGGAGGGCGCGGGGCGCTGCAATACCGTGCGCATCGCCTGCAATACCGGTGTGTCGGATCCCATCCAAGGATGCGCGCCGCTCAAGAGTTCGAACAGCAGCAGACCGAGCGCATACACATCGGTCGCGGTGGTGATGGAGCCGCCCGTGAGCTGCTCGGGCGCCGCGCAGATCGGCGTCATGGGCGTTGCTGCTGCCTGCGTCACCCGGGCGCGTTGCGCGTCCAGCAGCTTCGCGATGCCGAAGTCCAGAAGCTTCACCGCGCCAGTCGGCGTCACCAGAATGTTCGAGGGTTTGAGGTCGCGGTGCACGATCAGATTGCGATGCGCATAGGCAACGGCGTCGCATACTTGGATGAAGAGCGCCAGGCGCTGCTCGAATGATGCGTGGGTGATCTGGCAATACTCGGT
>DATNKC010000422.1:0-3662 GCA_035603615.1 Steroidobacteraceae bacterium
GGACTCACGCAATAAGCGTGTCGCCGGTAACGCTGGTCAGGAGACGATTGTGAATATCAATCTCACGCTGATCGTGCAGACGCTCATGTTCATCGTCCTCATCTGGTTCACGATGAAATTCGTGTGGCCGATGATCTTGGGACCGATGGAGGAGCGGACTCGCAAGATCGCAGCAGGACTCGCCGCCGGCGAGAAGGGCAAGGAAGAATTGGCTTCCGCCAATGAGCGCGCCGAAGCCATCATGCGCGAAGCACGCGAACGCGCCGGTCAGATCATCGACCAGGCGCAACATCGGGCCAACGACATCGTCGAAGAGGCCAAGGGTACCGCCACTGCGGAAGGCGCCCGGCTATTGGCGTCGGCCAAAGAGCAGATCGATCTCGAGGCTGCCCATGCCCGCGAGGCACTGCGCCGGGATGTCGCCCAGATTGCCGTCAGCGCGGCGTCCAAGATTCTGGAGCGCGAAATCGATCCTCGCGCCCACAGCGATCTCATCGATAAGCTCGCGGCGCAGATCTAGGGCGGCCCACAATGGCTGAAAAGACCACCATCGCGCGGCCCTACGCCAAAGCGGCATTCCAGGAGGCCCAAGGCGACAAGGACTTGGGGCCCTGGTCCGAGACGCTGCGCGCCGCCGCCACGGCGGTGCGCGATCCGCGGGTGCACGAGCTGCTCGGCAGCCCGAGCGTCAGCGGCGAGGACCTGGCGCAGTTCGTGATGGGTGTCACCGGTCCCGCGCTCGATGAACACCGGCAAAACTTTTTCCGCATGCTCGCGGAAAACCACCGCCTGGGGTTCCTGCCGGAGATTTCCGCGCTGTTCGACGAGTACAAAGACGAGGCGGAAAGCGTCATCGACGTGACCGTGACATCGGCTGCCCCCATCGACGGCGCCCAACAGCAAGCGCTCTCCAAGGCCCTCGAGCGCAAGCTCAAGCGCACGGTGCGCCTGCACTGCGACACGGATTCCACCTTGATCGGCGGCGCCGTATTGCGTGCCGGCGACACGGTAATCGACGGTTCCCTGCTCAGCCGGCTCAAACGCATTGCGTTCGAGCTGACGGCGTAAACGATCAGTATTGCTAGAGGATTTTAGGTTATGTCCATCAAGGCATCGGAAATCAGCGACCTCATCAAGGCGCGTATCGACAAATTCAAGTCGGCGACCGAAGCACGCAATGTCGGCACGGTGGTGAGCGTCACCGATGGCATCGTGCGCATCCACGGCCTCGCCGATGCGCGTTATGGCGAAATGTTGGAGTTCTCCGGCAACATCTTCGGACTGGCGCTGAATCTCGAGCAGGATTCCGTGGGCTGCGTCGTGCTCGGCGACTACAAAGGCATTTCCGAAGGCGCCGAGGTCAAAACGACCGGCCGCATTCTTGAAGTACCGGTAGGCCCGGAGCTGCTGGGCCGCGTGGTCGATGCCTTGGGAACACCCATCGACGGCAAGGGTCCGTTAAATGCCAAATTGAAGTCGCCCCTGGAGCGCGTGGCGCCGGGCGTCATTTTCCGCCAGAGCGTATCGCAACCGGTGCAAACCGGTCTCAAGGCCATCGATGCCATGGTGCCGATTGGCCGCGGCCAGCGCGAACTCATCATCGGCGACCGCCAGACCGGAAAGACCGCGGTCGCCATCGATACCATCATCAACCAGAAGGGCACGGGCGTTAAGTGCGTTTATGTCGCCATCGGACAGAAGCAAAGCTCCATCGCCAACGTGGTCCGCAAGCTCGAAGAGCACGGCGCCATGGGGCACACCATCATCGTCGCAGCCTCTGCATCCACCCCGGCTGCGATGCAGTATCTGGCGCCCTACGGCGGCTGCGCGATGGGCGAATACTTCATGGACAACGGCGAAGACGCGCTGATCGTGTATGACGATTTGTCGAAGCAGGCCGTGGCGTATCGCCAGATTTCCCTGCTGCTGCGCCGTCCCCCGGGCCGTGAAGCCTACCCGGGCGACGTGTTCTACCTTCACTCGCGCCTGCTCGAGCGTTCCGCGCGGGTCAACGCAGACTATGTCGAGAAAATCAGCAACGGCCGCGTGAAAGGCAAGACCGGATCCTTGACCGGGCTGCCCATCATCGAGACTCAGGCGGGCGACGTCACGGCCTTCGTGCCGACCAACGTGATCTCGATTACCGACGGCCAGATCTTCCTGGAAACCGACCTGTTCAATGCCGGCATGCGCCCGGCCATCAACGCCGGCATTTCCGTGTCGCGCGTCGGCGGCGCCGCGCAAACCAACATCATCAAAAAGCTCGGCGGCGGCGTGCGCTTGGCGCTGGCGCAATACCGCGAACTGGCCGCCTTCTCGCAGTTCGCCTCGGATTTGGACGAGGCCACCCGCAAACAGCTCGAGCGCGGCCAACGCGTCACGGAGCTCATGAAACAGAAGCAGTACTCGCCCATGTCGGTGGCCGAAATGTCGCTGACGTTGTACGCGGCGAACAACGGCTATTTCGACAAGGTCGCGCGCCTCAAGGTGGTGGAGACGGAGGCCGCATTGCAGTCCTTCGCACGCTCGAGCTATGGCGAATTGCTCAAGACCATCAACGGCAAGCCGGACCTGACCAAGGAAGTCGAAGCGTCGTTGAAGAAATGCTGCGACGAATTTTTCGCGACGCTGTAGAGCTCAAGGCAAAGAGGACGTAATGGCAGGCGCAAAAGAAATCCGGGGCAAGATCGCGAGTATCAAAAATACCCGCAAGATCACCAAGGCGCTGGAGATGGTGGCGGCCAGCAAGATGCGCAAGGCGCAGGAGCGCATGCGCGCCGCGCGACCGTATGCCGAAAAGGTTCGCAAGATGATCGGCCACCTGCGCCAGGTGAACCTGGATTACAAGCATCCCTTCACGCTCGAGCGCCCGGTGACCTCCGTCGGCATCGTGGTGATCAGCACCGACCGCGGCTTGTGCGGGTCGTTGAATTTGAACCTGTTCAAGGCCACGTTGGTTGCCATCCGCGAGGCGCAGGCACGCGGTTCCAAGGTGTACCTGTGCGTCATCGGCTCGAAGGCCTTGCAGTTCTTCCGCCGTCTCTCCGGCGTCGAGATCGCCGCGTCCGTCACGCACTTGGGCGATCGGCCGCACATCAAGGATCTGATCGGCACCACCAAGGTGATGCTGGATTTTTATCGCGAAACCAAGGTCGACCAGCTGCTGCTGGCGCACAACGTGTTCGTCAACACCATGAGCCAGAAAGGCATCGTGTCGCAGCTGCTGCCGCTCCAGACCGTCGACAAGGAAGAGCTGCAGGAACGTTGGGACTACATTTACGAGCCCGACTCGATGAGCATCCTCGACGGCATTTTAATGCGCTATATCGAAGCCCAAATATTTCAGGGCGCCGTGGAGAATGTCGCCTGCGAAATGGCGGCACGCATGGTGGCGATGAAAGCGGCGACGGATAACGCCGGCGAGCTCATCGATGAGCTGCAACTCATTTACAACAAGGCCCGCCAGGCCGCGATCACGAAGGAACTTTCGGAAATCGTCGGCGGCGCGGCAGCAGTTTAGGCAAGAGGTTAATCATCATGTCCAGCGGTAAAATCGTCCAAATCATCGGTGCGGTCATCGACGTAGAATTTCCACGCGATCAGATCCCCAAGGTGTATGACGCGCTCAAACTCGACGACGTGGACCTGACTCTCGAAGTGCA
>DATNKC010000423.1:0-7066 GCA_035603615.1 Steroidobacteraceae bacterium
ATCGCGCAAGCCGAACTCGCCCCATTCGCGGCCGTTGCCCGACATCTTGAAGCCGCCAAACGGCGTATTCATGTTGCCCGACGCGCCATTCAAGGTGACTTGTCCGGCGCGAATCTGTCCGCCGATGCGCCGCGCGTGCAAATTGTCCTTGGACCATACATAGGCGGCCAGACCGTACGGCGTGTCGTTCGCGATCTGCACCGCCTGTTCTTCGCTGTCGTAGGGCAAAATGCACAGCACAGGTCCGAAGATCTCTTCGCGCGCGATCGTCATGTCATTGCGCACATTGGAAAATATCGTCGGCTTGACGAAGTAGCCTTTGGTCAGTCCGTCAGGGCGTCCAGAGCCGCCGGTGACGACTTTGGCGCCCTCGGCAATACCCTTCGCGATGTAGCCCTCGACCCGCTCGAATTGCAGCTTCGAAACGACGGGTCCCAGGTTGGTCTTCTCGGAAGTCGGGTCACCGGTGACCACCGATTCGGCCACGCGCTTCGCAATCGCCTCCACCTCGGCCAATTTTGCGGCGGGGACCAGCATGCGGGTGGGTGCATTGCAGGACTGTCCGGAATTTTGGAATACGTGCAGCACGCTCTTCGTGACCGCGCGTTCGAAGTCCGCATCATCGAGCAGCACATTGGGCGATTTACCGCCGAGTTCTTGGTGCACGCGCTTGACCGAGGCGGCCGCGTTCCTGGCGACCTCGGAGCCCGCACGCGTGGATCCGGTAAAGGACACCATGTCCACCTCACGGTGCGATGACAGCGGCGCGCCGACGCCATTGCCGTCGCCGTTGATGAGGTTGAACACGCCCGCCGGAACTCCCGCCTCATGCATGACTTTGGCCCAAATGATGGCGCTGAAGGGCGAATACTCGGAGGGCTTGAGCACCATGGTGCATCCGGCCGCGAGCGCCGGCACCACCTTGGCGGCCACTTGATTCATCGGCCAGTTCCACGGCGTGATCAATGCGCAGACGCCGACCGGTTCCTGGACCAAGCGTACGGTGCCGCGCATTTCCTCGAATTTGAAGCTTTTCAACACATCGATCATGGCGCTGATGTGGCCGACACCAATGCCGGTCTGCGAGCCTTTCGAGAGGGTGATGGGAGCGCCCATCTCAATGGAAATGGCCTGCGCAATTTCATCGTAATGCGCCTTGTAGGCGGCGAGCATGCGTTCCAGGAGCGCCAGCCGTTCCGCCGGAGCGCTGCGCGAGAAACTGTCGAATGCACGGCGTGCGGCCATCACCGCGCGATCGACATCCTTGCTGCTGCCCATCGATATGACACCCGCAACCTCTTCCGTGGCCGGGTTGATGACTTTCAGTTCCTTAGGCTCGATTGGATCTACCCAGGCGCCATCGATATAGAACTGTCGATTGTCATATGTCATTGCAAAACCCCTTCAAAATGCCGTTACTTCGTGGCCCTCATTCTACCTGCTGAACGGGTAATTCGCAGGGTCATCGAGGCCGTGGCTCGGTTTTGCGGCGATAGTTCGCATTTTGGTCCCGTCATAGTTGTTAGGCTTGTATTTATGAGACATATCAATCCGCTGCGACTTTTAGCGACCCTGGCCGGCTGGGGGCTCGCCCTGAGCGCAGCCACAGGGGCGTGGAGTGTGGCTTCAGCCGCGCCGCAGGAATGGAATCCTGTTCGTTCGCATCCGGTTGAAATCGGACCGCAGGCAAGCCGCCTGGTGGTGGGTTTCCGCGCCACGGCCGGCAATTCGATCGTCAAGGAAATCAAGTCACGCCGGCCGCAGGCGATCCGTATCGTGCAGGCGCAGACCTCACGCGCGGACGTGGCCTCGCTCCTGCAGCGAACGGGCGTCGCCACGGCGGGTTCACGTCAGTTCTCACCGAGCATGCATGTTGTATTTCTCGAAAAGACTCTCTACGGCGCGGACGTCTCGACGGTGCTCGATAAATTACGCGCGGATCCGGCCGTGGTTTTTGCGGACGTCGATGAACGGCGCTACCCGCACGCGCTGCCGAACGATCCTTTGTTCGTGCCGACGGCGACGGCCAGCGGTCAGTGGTACATGCTCACCCCGAGCACCGCGACTCCCACCAGCGACGCCGCAGCCACCGATGCCGTCTCTGCCTGGGGTATCACTCAAGGCAGTTCCGGCACCGTGATCGCGGATATCGACAGCGGGGTTCGATTCGACCACCCCGACCTACTGAGAGCCGGCTTTGGCGGGCGCCTACTTCCAGGCTACGATTTCGTGGGCCAGGACCTCAACTCTGCCAACAGCGCGCCGTTGGGCACCTACCTCGTGGCCAACGACGGCGACGGCTTTGATCCGGATCCCTCGGATCCGGGCGATTGGATCGACAGCACGGACTTGATGAACACCGCAGTATTCCCCAGCAAGAACTGTAGCGTTGAGAACAGTTCCTGGCACGGCACGCGGGTGATGGGCGTGCTCGGCGCGCTCACCAACAATGATGTCGGCATCGCGGGCATGACTTGGAATCCCTACCTTTTGCCGGTGCGCGCTCTTGGCAAATGCGGCGGCTTGGACTCGGACATCATCGCGGGCATCATGTGGTCGGTGGGCATGACGGTATACGATGATTCCGGCAATCCCGTGCCGGCCAATCCGTACCCGGCCGACATCATCAACTTGAGCCTTGGTGGAACGGGAGGCAGCTGTCCCACCGATTATTCGACCCTCGTGAGTCAGCTCACGGGCATGGGCGTGCTGGTGGTGGCCTCGGCCGGCAACGAAAGCGGACCCGTCGATATACCCGGCAACTGCCCCGGTGTCTTGGCGGTCGCGGGACTGCGAAATGTCGGCACCAAGGTTGGCTACAGCAGTTTGGGACCGCAGGTCGGCATTGGCGCGCCCGCCGGGAATTGCGTCAACACCACTGCCGGCAGTCCCTGCCTGCGCTCCATTGATACCACGGTCAATGAAGGCCTGACCAGCCCCGGCGCGAATGGCTACACCGACCAGAGCAACACGAATTTGGGGACCAGCTTCGCCGCGCCGATCGTTTCCGGAATCGCGGCGATGATGCACGCCGTCAATGCCAATCTCACACCGCCGCAACTGATTGCGCGCATCGAGGGCAGCGCGACTCCCTATCCCCAGCCGGTGACCACGCCGGCCACTCCGCAGTGCTCCAACACCTCGTCATCCAGTGTTGAATGCGCGTGCACGACGACTACCTGCGGCGCGGGCATGGTGAATGCTTTCAAGGCCGTCAAAGCAGCGCTCAATCCGATCGCGGCGGTGAAAATACCAGCGGGGTTTACCTCGGGCAGCGGCAGCTTCGATGCCGGCGGCAGCGCACCGGCCTGCGGTGCCACGATCGCGTCTTACGCGTGGAGCAGTACCGCGGCGATTCACATTGTCTCAGGCGCGACGGGCTCAGTGGTCAACGTGATGGCGAGCGGCGCGGGAACCTTGACCCTGGTCGTGACCGATTCATCGGGCAACCAGGATACGGCGATTGTGACGTTCACGGCGAGCAGCGCAACGACGCCAGCGCCCGCTACGGCCGGGAGTGCCGCGTCCGCCTGCATTGCGCCGATGACGGTAACGCCTGTCGCGCCGATGGTAGGCATGGCATTTTCGCCGGCCAGCGTTGCGGCGAATGTGCCCGCAGTGCTCGCGGTCAGCTTTACCAACACCAACGGATTTGCGCTGACGCAGTCCGGAATCACCGTGTCTTTGCCGGCGGGTCTGACATTGGGGTCGCAGGCCCCGGCGAGCACCTGCGGCGGCGCGGCGCTGTCGCTCAGCAGCACCGCAGGCAGCGTCACACTCTCCGGAGCGAATATTCCGGCCAATGGCAGCTGTGATGTTTCCTTCGGCGTCACGGGTGCCGCGGACGGCGTATACGCCGCGAGCATCCCTGCTAACGCCCTCATGACGGGTCCTGCCGGAAGCAATGCCGCACCCGCCTCTGCGACGCTGACTGTGACGGCAGACGCCAGCGGTCTGACCGGCGTCGCGCCCGGCGGCGGCGGCGGCGGTGGTGGAGGCGCCCTCGATTGGACCGACATCCTGCTCATTGCGGGTGTTTTGCTCGTTGCTCGAGGACACGCGGCAAAGCGAATCACGCGCGGGGCGCAAGTCTCGCCCAAAACACGCCGCAGGCGATGACGTTATAATCCGCGGCATGACCGATCCCAAGGCACGGCGCGCCACGCTTCAATCTGTAAAGACCCATCGCGACGCGCGTGGCACCTTGTTCGAGCCCTTGACGGAGGCAGAGTTGCAGGCTCAGAAGAACGTCCACGTCGTGCTTACTCAGCCCAACGAAGTACGCGGCAATCACGTGCATCGGACCGCGGTGGAAACCACCACGGTGGTGGGGCCTTGCCGGGTGCGTCTCAAGGAGGAGGGCGAGATCAAGGATATCGACGTGGCGGCGGGAGACATATTGCGCCTGATCATACCGCCGGGAGTTGTGCACGCGTTTCGCAATACCGGCAGTTCCGCCATGGTGTTGGTGTCTTTCAGCACCAATTTGCATGATCCCGAAGGGGCCGACACCCAGCGGGAGCAAATCCTTTAATTTCCTTGCAGAGCATTTAAGGTGCGGGCCATCTCGTTTAAAAACACCGCCCTGTTCAAGCGGGGGATTTGGCTGAGCGCGATCGCGCTGATTCTGTTCGTCGGCGCGCCATCGGTGCTGAATGGCAACTTGTGGAAAAATCCCCTGCCGAGCGCCATTGCCATCGGCATTCTTTGTGCGGCCTTGATCTATTTCTTTTGGAACACGCAAGTGCACCGGCTGGCCGATGAGGTGCTCGATTGCGGCGACCATCTCAAGGTTCGCCGCGGGCGAATCGAGCAGACGATATCCCTCTCGCAGGTCTCCGCCGTCGAGGTATCGAGCAGCAGCGGGTTCCATCGCATCGCGCTGCGCCTGAAGGAACGCTCGAAACATTTAGGCGATCGAATCGAATTTCTGCCGCAAGCCAGCTTGTGGTCGAACCTCGGCGCGCTAAAGGCCCTGGCGCAAGACCTCAGCGAGCGCGCACACCGTCAATAACGGTCACGAGGCTCCTGCTTCGTCCTGGTGAACGTCAAGTTCGTAGCCTCGCTTGAAATCCCGAATGTGCTTCTCCATCCAGCCGCGCGCCTGTTCGCTCTTTTTAAGTCTAATGGCGTCGATGATTTTGCTTTGCGCGGCCTGAATTCGCGCGCGCGCCTGCGGCACGCGATCGATCAGCTGCGTCAGCGTCGGAACCAGCAGCAAGTTGAGCGGCGCCTGCGACAGGGCCAATACCTGATTGCCGCTGGCGGCCGCGACCGCGGTGAAAAAATCCACCACGGCAGAAACGGCGCCCGCGGTATCGGTGATGTCGCGCTTGAAGCGTGCACAGGCGCGGGTCAGTTCGAGCAGCTGCGCGGCGGTGCGCCGTGAGGCGGCGTATTGGGCGGCGGCGGGCTCGATGGCCATCATCGCCTCCCACAGCTCCATGAAGGTCACATCGTGCAGGGCCAGCGCGCGGCTCACGCCGGAACTGACCCGGTGCGGTTCCGGGCGCGTAACGCGCAGACGCTTCTCGCCGCGTTCCCGTCCCAACAGTCCATGCACCTCCAGTTCGCGAATGGCCTCGCGGATCGTCGAGCGGTTGACGCCGAATTGTCGCGCGAGGTCGGTCTCAGAGGGCAGGGCATCGCCGGTGCGCAGAGTTCTCTCGACAATGCGTTGTTCAATGAGGTTGGCGATCTGCCGGTAGGCCGGGTGGTCATCGAGCGGCACGAATAAATCGCTCATGCGCCTTCTCCGAACAGCTCGCGGCCTATCAGCATGCGGCGTATCTCCGAGGTGCCGGCGCCTATTTCGTAAAGCTTGGCATCGCGCAACAGCCGCCCCGTGGGGTAGTCGTTGATGTAGCCGTTGCCGCCCAATAATTGAATGGCATCGAGAGAGGCGCGGGTCGCGGCTTCAGCGCAAAACAGAATGCACGCCGCGGCATCTTTGCGCGTGTAGTCGCCGCGATCGCACGCGGATGCCACCATGTACGCATAGCTGCGGCAGGCGTTGAAGGAGGCATACATGTCGGCAAGCTTGCCTTGTACCAGCTCAAAGGTGCCGATCGGTTGACCGAATTGTTTGCGTTCGCGCACGTACGGAACCGCGACATCCAGCGCCGCCGCCATGATGCCGAGCGGACCGCCGGACAGCACGACACGTTCATAGTCCAGCCCGCGCATCAGCACGTTGACGCCCTGATTTTCGGTGCCCAGCATATTCGCGGCGGGCACCTCGCACTGATCGAACACCAACTCGCTGGTGCTCGAGCCGCGCATTCCGAGCTTGTCGAGCTTTTGCGCCGGCGTAAATCCTTTGAAGTCCTTTTCGATGATGAAGGCGCTGATGCCGCGCGAGCCCGCTTCGGGCGCGGTCTTGGCGTATACCACCAGCACATCGGCCTCCGGACCGTTGGTGATCCACATCTTGCGGCCGTCGAGCACGTAGCGATCGCCATGGCGGATCGCCTTGAGCTGCATCGAGACCACGTCGGACCCGGCGCCGGGCTCGGACATGGCCAGCGCGCCGACATGCTCGCCGCTGATGAGCTTGGGCAGGTAGCGCTGTTTTTGCGCTTCCGAGCCGTTCAGAGCCAGCTGGTTCACGCACAGATTCGAATGCGCGCCATAACTCAATCCCACCGCGGCTGACGCTCGCGATATCTCTTCCATCGCCACGGTGTGCGCGAGATACCCCAATCCCGCACCGCCGTGCTCCGGGCTTACCGTGAGCCCCAAGAGGCCAAGCTCACCGGCTTCGCGCCAGAGATCGCGCGGGAATTCGTTGCTGCGGTCTATTTGCTGCGCGCGCGGCGCGATGCGCTCTTCGGCGAAGCGGCGTACCTGATCGCGAACGGTGTCGATCACCTCGCCCAAGCCGAAGGTGAATTCTCGATATGCGGAATTGGCCATTTTTGCCGGCCCCCCATTGTCATCGGACCAAGATCGTTGGATAATCGGACTGTCCGACAATTCTGCCACGCTCAGGGCAACAAAGCCATGGCCAAAATAGCCTCACAACTCGACACCCGCTCGCAGGACTTCGCCGACAACCGCGCCGCCA
>DATNKC010000424.1:0-8511 GCA_035603615.1 Steroidobacteraceae bacterium
CGCTCATCGACGGAGCACATGCGGCTCAAGTCCTTGATGCTCAAGATCGCGGATTCGTCAAAAATGGTGCCGGGTAACGCCTGATCGTCTGATGGGGACATATTAGACTCCGAGGCTCGCGCGGGGATTGAAAGGCAGAGCTGCAGCCAACGCGGCATAGGCTGCCTTGGCTTTCTCGTCGTTGGCGGGCGGTAGGGCGATCTGCAGCACGACATAGAAATCGCCCGGCTGTGAAGCGGGAATCCCCCGGCCTTTCAGCCGCAATTTGCTGCCCGCGTGGGATCCGGCCGGAATTTTCAATTCAACGTTGCCGCCGGGGGTGGGCGTCTTCACGGTCGCGCCCAGGGCCGCTTCCCATGGCGCTACCGGCAACTCCAGGTAGAGGTCGCGCCCGTCGACTCGATACAGCGGGTCAGGTTGGAACTCGACCTCGATATAAAGATCACCCGCCGTGCCGTTGCCGTGCGCCGGCTCGCCCTGGCCGGCGAGACGGATTTGTTGGCCGGGGAGAATTCCCTTGGGGACTTGCACGTTCAGCGTGCGCTCTTTCGAGACCAGCCGGCCTTCGGCGTCGATTTCGGGCATGCGCAAAGTGAATGAACGCGTCCCGCCGTTCAGCGACGCTTGCAAATCGAGCAACACCTTGGCGTGATGATCCTGGCCGCGTCCGGGATGAGCCTCACCGCGACGCCCGCGGCCGGCCCGCGCCTGTGCGCCGAACAGTGAGTCGAAAAAATCGCTATACGATTCATCGCCCTGACCGGCTCCGCTGAATTCAAAGCCGGAGTCCCAATTCGGAGGCGGCCTGAAGTCCTGTCCGGGGCGATAGTCTTTACCCAGCTGGTCATAGGCGGCGCGCTTTTCGGGGCTCTTGAGCACTTCATAGGCCTCGCCGACTTCCTTGAAGCGCGCCTCAGCATCTTTCTCCTTGCTGACGTCGGGATGATACTTGCGGGCAAGTTTGCGGTAGGCCTGCTTGATCTGTGCCTCAGTCGCATCGCGCGCGACGCCCATCACCTTGTAATAATCTTTGAATTCCACCGATCACCCGATAATGGCAACGTCGAAGAATACTACGCGGAAAAGATTGCGAATCATAAGGCGTGTCAGATCATTCCTACGCTACAGTTGATACGCCACCGTAAGCAGCAGTCCTTCACAAAGATCGCGCACCAAATTCGGCCGGCGGCAATCAAACGGCGCCGTTGCCGGGATCAAGGCTTCAATCCAGTTGGCCAGCCAATTTATTTCGCCGCGCCCATAGAAAACGACTGCGCACTCATAGTTGAGCAGTAAACTGCGCGAGTCGAGATTCACCGACCCGGCGAGAGCCAGGGAGTCGTCGAACACCACCGCTTTTGCGTGGCTCATGTAGGGCAGCAAATGCACATTGACGCCCGCCTGGCTCAAGGAGCGCAGCGCGCGATTGCGCGCAAAGTCCGCCAAGCGGTGATTGGAGCTCGAGGGGATGCATAAATCGATCTGCACACCGCGTCGCGCCGCGAGGCGCATGGCCGTTTCGAAGCTGACATCCGGCACGAAGTAAGGCGTCACGGCGAGCATGCGTTCTCGCGCATGAAAACAGGCATCGATCAACAAAGAATGCACCGTATCTTCGCTTTGGTCCGGCCCGCTGGGCACAAACTGCGCCTCGCCGGGGGCGCTGCCCGCCACGCCGGTGGAAACAGGCACCGCAGAATCGATCGGGGTTGATGCAGGTTTGCCGCCGGCCGAGACCCAGTCAAATTCGAATTGCGAGGCGGCAGCCAGGGCCACCGGGCCCTGCAAATCAAAGGTCAGATCCTGCCACGGCGGCGCGCCGGCGAGGCCGCAGAAATATTCGGCGGCGAGGTTGCGGCCACCGGCCCACAGGCGCGCGCCGTCCGCAATCACCATTTTGCGGTGATTGCGCAAATTGCGCGGGCCCTGAGTTTTTCTTGCAAATAGGGGACTAAAAATGGCGGTCTCGACCCCGCCACGCTGAAGCGCGCCGAAGCACGCTTTGGGCAATTGAATTGCACCGACGCCGTCGAGCAGCAGCCTGACTTCCACGCCGCTGCGCGCCCGCTCGATCATGCGCTGCATGGTTTCGCGGCCGAACTCATCATCGCCAAGAATGTAAGTGCAGACATCGAGCCTCGATACCGCGCTCGACATTGCGGCGAATAGCGCCGCTGCCGACTCCTTTCCATCTTGATGCATGGTGACCAGCGCCGGTGAGGGTGCCGGCAAACCGAAACTTTCTATGAGGTCCTTTGCCCAGTGACGCTCAGCGGGTCTTGCGCCGGCGCGCGGCGAGCTCTTGCGCGGCAGTTTGCGCTGCCCAAACATCAAATACATCGGCAAAACGAGATAGGGCAGGGCGATCATCCCGAGCACCCAGGCGATGGCGATTGACGGCGGTCGACGCGCGCGCCGCGCGCGGGTCGTCAGGATATACACAAGTATGCTGGCGACGACGACCAGAGAATGAAGGCTGACTGTCGGCAGCCAAATATTCATGAAGCGGTTTGCTCCAGTTGGCGCAGCACAGCCGGCAACAGGTCGGGCAGATCCTCCGCCAAAAGGCCCGCTCCAAAACCGGCGGCCGCGGCACCATGCAGCCAAACGGCAGCGGCGGCGGCGGGAAAGGCATCCATCTTTTGGGCCAGAAGGCCCAAAATGAACCCGCCGAGAACATCACCCGATCCGGCCGTGGCCAGGGTTGGCGGTGCGTTGCTGTTGATGATGGCGCGGCCATCGGGCGCCGCAATGACCGTGTCGGATCCTTTCAAAACGATGACGGCGCCGCTGCGGCGCGCAGCCTCTCGGGCACGCGCTAATTTGTCGCCCGATACATCGAAGATGCGTTTGAATTCGCCTTCGTGCGGTGTGATAACGCAGTCTCCCCGGATCGCTTGAAACAGTTCATCCGGACGCGATGCGAATACACTGATGGCATCCGCGTCGATCACGACGGGCTTGCCGGTCTTGAGCATGTCCAACGCGCGAAGACGCGTCGCGTCGCTGACGCCCGCGCCGGGTCCAATAGAAAATGCGGTGTAGCGCGCATCAGCCAGCAGCCGGGCGAAGTCCTCATTCTGCGCGAGCGGCTGCGCCATGATGCTCGTGAGCGCCGCGGCATAGATCGCAAAAGCCTGTTCCGGCACCGCAATTGTCGTCAAGCCGGCGCCGCTACGGGCTGCGGCGCGCGCGGCCATGCGCGCCGCACCGGTCATTGGGTAACCGCCATAGAGCAGTGCATGGCCGCGGCTGTACTTGTTGCTATTGGCCTGCCATTGCGGCAACTTCGTGCGCCACAGTGCCGGCGTATTTTCCCACGTATCTACGGCCAGCGAGTCGAGCACATCTTGCGTTATGCCGATATCGGCAACCACGACATCGCCGCATGCATCGCGCCCGGGCAACAATAAATGTCCCGGTTTTTTGCGCATGAATGTGACGGTGCAGACGGCTGGCGCTGCACCGGTATTCTCGCCGCTGTCCCCCATGATGCCGCTCGGAATGTCCACTGCGACGAGGGGGAGGGCGCGGCGGCTGGCATACCCCAGGACGTCCCTGACATTGGGGTTTAGGCGGCGATTCAGGCCGGATCCGAACAGCGCATCAATCACTAACTCTGCGTTGTCGATGATGGCGGGGGTCAGCGCTTCGATGGCACCGCGCCAGCGACGCGCGTAAAAAAGCGCATCTCCGCGAAGCGCTTCGGCATCGCCCAGCAGGGCAACGCGGACCGGCCATCCGGATTGCGCCAGCGCGGCTGCGGCGACAAAACCGTCGCCGCCATTGTTGCCCGGCCCGCACAACACGCTGACCGGCCGAGGGGTATAGCGGCGCTTGATCTCGTCCGCAACCGCCTCGCCCGCATTTTGCATCAGCAGTGTGCCCGGCGTGCCGCCCATGATTGCCAATCGATCGGCTTCGGCCATCTGCTCAACACGAAGTACCGCCGTGTTCAAAGGCGTCCCACCGCGGCGCCGACGGCGGTGGTAACCGCCATCGCCAGAGCGCTCCAAAACGCCACGCGTAAGGCGCCGACCCGCATGCTCGCGCCGCCCACCTTGGCGGACCATCCGCCCAAAAAGAGCAGGCACACGAGGCTGGCGAGGGCGATCGCCGCGATCAGCCAACGTGCCGGCGCGATCGCAACCACCGATAGCGGCAGGGCGGCGCCGACCGAAAAGCTGGCGGCAGAGGCCATCGCAGCCTGCAAAGGCCGAGCTCTCGATGAGGGTGAGATTCCCAATTCGTCGCGCGCATGCGAGCCCAATGCATCGTGCGCCATGAGCTGGTCCGCCACCTGGCGCGCCAGGGCGGCATCGATGCCGCGACGTATGTAGATGTCGGTCAATTCGCGTCGCTCGCCGCTGTAGTCCTCGCGCAGCTCCGCGCGCTCTTGCGCCAGCGCCGCGGCTTCCGTGTCGGCTTGCGAATAGACGGAGACATATTCCCCTGCCGCCATGGACATGGCGCCCGCGACCAAAGCCGCGGTGCCGCTCAGCAAGAGCGTGGCGTGCGAGGTATGAGCGGCGGCGAGGCCCAGCAGCAGGCTCGAGGTTGAAACGATACCGTCGTTTGCGCCGAGCACCGAGGCGCGCAGCCAATTCGCCGTTCCCAATTTGTGACGGTCATGATCTCTCGGACGCATTCAAATCCTGTATATGCAAACAGGCAATTTGCAACTTTGGGTGGTGAACCGCACCGCGGCGAATGTAATGGTAGCTAGACCCGCTCAAGCGGGGTAGTCTTCGCCTGAAATAATAACGCCACGCCGACACGGCACCTAAAGTCGGTCAACCAGGGAAGTCGCATGCAGAATCCTCTGTTCTGGATAGAGTGGCTTGATCGTCTTGATCGCGTGTTGAGCGGCGCGCGGCAAGACATCGCCCTGCTCAAGCGCACCGCGAACTCGCGCAGCCTCGAGGCGATCGGGCGCTCCAAGCGGCAGCTGGCGGCGCTGCTCAACGACTTGCGGTTGTTGGACCCTGATGTTTTGGCGGCGAACGCGCTGCAATCGGCGCTCGAAGCGACGGTGGTGAAGTTGGGCGGCCTTGCGGAAATTCCGGCTGCGAGCGCGCCGGGAGTGCTGGAGCGCATGCTGGCAGCCAGCGACGCAGCGTTGCGCGATAGCTGCTACGAAGCGGCGGTGTTGCTTCAGCCCCATCGCCGCCGCGCATAGCCTTCGCCACTGCCCGCTACGCCCGGCTGGTCTTCGGTCCCCAGAAGTACCAGAGAATGAATCCCAGCAGCGGCAGCAGAAAAACGATGACGATCCACAACACTTTATTGCCGGTATCGGTGCTGCTTTGAAAAATGTTCACGATCGCCCAGACGTCCGCGATCAATACGACTAGACCGAACAGGCCGCCTTGATACATGTGCTTCCCCCTGAAATGCTTTATAGGATCAGCAGAATTCCCCCAATTGCGCTCAATAGCAAGACCAATTGCTCGAACAGGTTCTGATTGACGTGCTTTAGGAGCCAACGTCCCGCCAGCGCTCCTAAGAGCACGGCCGGCGCCAGCATGAGATTGAAGCTGAAACTTTGTGTGGTGATCAGCCCCAGATCCACCATGAAGGGTACCTTGAATAGATTGAGCAGCATGAAGAAGACGGCCGCGGTGCCGACGTATTCCATCTTGGGCAGTCGCATCGCCACCAGATAAATCGCCATGAGCGGGCCGGCCGCGTTGGCGATGAGCGTGATAAAGCCGGCAGTCATGCCGATGGCCGCACCGACCGACCAATGAAACAAGGCGCTTTGTTCCCCAGCCGGTGCGGATACATATTTGCGCCAAAAACTTAAAAGCGCCAGCGAGACGATGATCCAACCGATGAGAATCCGCGCCGTATGGTCGGAAATATGGCCGAGCGTGAAATAACCGATCACGACGCCGGCCGCGGTCCACGGAAATAGCCGCCAGAGGAAGCGCCACTGGGTGTGCTTGCGGTAGGAGAATACCGCCACGAAGTCGCCGAATATCAGCAGCGGCAGCACCAGGCCGCTGGCCTGTTTGCTGCTGGAAAATACATGATTGAAAAGGGCGATCGAGAGAATGCTCAGGCCCGTAATGCCGGCCTTCGAGACGCCCACCATGAAGGCGCCAAGCGCTGCGAAAAACCACAGCAGGGGATCGGTAATCATGACGCCAACCTAACACACGCCGCCGGCGTGTAGGCCGCGGGCTCGGCGCTCTAAGGATCAGTTGTTGACGTAGAACTCTTGCAGGCGATGCAGGTTGATGACCACGTCATAGCGCTGTCCCTGCGGCAGCAGCGGCCCGGTGGCGAAGTCATAGCGCGAGTCCAAATTGGCGATGTCGGGATGCAAGTCATGCATCGCCCGCTTGAACATTTCCCGCGGCACCCACTCGGAATTCGACGACAGCGAGCCGAACTCGTCGTGGTAAATCGTGGCCGTGGAAATATCCGCCGGCGCGGACGCGATCGCGAAGATGCGGGGTCGCGCGCCATCCAAATGCACTTGCTTGGCGCCGGCAACGATCAGCTGCCATTCATTGCCCTGGGGCACGGCGATTAGCGCATAGGTATGATGTTGCGCGGTAAAAAACGCGATTGAAATGGCGAGCATGGCGGTCAAGCGGCGCGCATTGGTGCTCCAGCGCTCGGTGAGGGCGCTGAACGATGCGACCAGGAAGCACAGCAACACCCCGGTCATCGCGAGAATCGTGCGATACGTCGCGTAACGCTCCGAAGCAAGCATGCTCACCGCGAAGGCAAACACCGGCAGGCCCAACAATCCCGACAACCAAACGATACCGCGCTGCATGCCGTGCCGCCGCCATTCGAGCCAGGCGCCGGCGATCAAGATCGCGCCGACCAGGGCTGCGCAACCAAAATACAGCGCATGGTCGCGATGATTGTTATCGTTCAGTACGAACACGCTCAGCGCATTCGGCAGCGGTTCCTGCAGGAACCAGGCGATCTTTTCGCCCCAATGTGTTTCGAAGGCAATTCGTCCGGACTTGACGAAGACATGCGCCGCGTACAACAGCGACATCGTGCAATACGCCACGCCCAGCGTACCTGCCACAAATCCGAGATGGATGCCGACCCAGCGCGCGGATTGCACCAAGTCGCGTTGGCGCTGCGCGATCAGGGCGCCGGCGAGCGGCACCAAGTAGAACAAAGCGCTCGGCTGATAGATCAGCGCGCTCACCACCATCAGGCCCAAAGCCACCGCCCACTGTCCCACCGCGCGGCCGACGCCGGCGCGCAGACCCAGAGCCAATGCGCCTTCCACGGTAAAGAATCCGCCGATCGCGAGCAGCGCGGTCGCTGCATACGGCCAGCCAATCGCCCAACCGGCAATGACTTGAGCGGACGGCACCAAGCTGACCAGAACCGCAAATACCAGGCTCGTATTGACCGACCAGCCGACCGCGCGCAAGCCGCGGAAGCTGACGAGCGAAATGGCGCCGAGAAGCAACGCCGCGACAAAGCGCAGCCACTGCAGATTTTGTACGGAGCTGGTCTGTCCATACGTCGCCTGCAACAGCCAACCGTAAATAGGGCGGGCATGCGAGGCGCAGAAGCGCATGACCTTGCCAACTTCTTCGTGCGCTTCGCGCAGGTTGGAATAGTCATCGCGTAGACCGTAGTCATGAAATGTCGCCGGCCAGTAAGCGACCAGCGGCACCAGAAACAACATGGCAGTGAGAAGCCACGCGCGAACCCGCGTAGAAGTCCGCGGCTGCGCGATCGCGCTCGGTGCGCCAATTGGGACACCGATCGCTGCTTCGCCGAGCACGGAATCGTTCAGCACCGAATCGCTGAGCACGGTTTCGCCGAGGACTGTTTTAGGAACGCTGCTCATGTTTACCAGGGATACCTTTATGCTGCAATGCACTATTCAGCGGATATCATCACCCTCGACCGGGCCGCGCCATCGGTCCAACTGAAAGGTGAAACATCCCTGCTTAGGACTGATTCTAGCGACGATGCGCCAAAAATCAGTGCCGCAATTGGAGTAAATGCGTTAAATATCTGTTAACTAGGCAGGCGCGTGCGCGCCTACGCAGCCACGCAGACGTTCTTGCCGCCGCGCTTCGCCCGGTACAAAGCTGCGTCCGCGCGGTCGAAGGCAGCCTCCGCCCCGTCATCTTCCTTCACTTGAGTTAAGCCGCACGACACCGTGACGCGCACCGGCGTCCCTCGAAAATGAAAGCGCAAGGCCTCCACCGCGGAGCGCACCTGATTGGCGATGAACAGGGCTTGCTCGACTTTCGCCCCGTTCAACAACATGACGAACTCCTCGCCGCCGATACGCGCGACGAAATCATTGCCGCGCACCGCCGCCATGAAACATGCGGCCACGCTTTGCAGGACCCGGTCGCCGGCACGGTGGCCATAGCTGTCATTGATGACCTTGAAGTTGTCCAGATCCCACAGCAGCATGACCAGGGCCAGGTCGGTGCGCGGCTTCTGGGCGATTTCCTGCGCGAAACGCTCTTCGAACGATTTGCGATTGGCGATTCCGGTCAAGGGATC
>DATNKC010000425.1:0-2409 GCA_035603615.1 Steroidobacteraceae bacterium
TATATTCCGGCGCTCATCGGCCGCGTCGTCGCGGACTCTGCCACGAGCGAGCGCTTTCTGTGGGATTTTCACCGCACGCTCGAAGAAGCGCTGGCCGACAATCATTACGGGGTGATCGCGCAAGTTCTGCACGAACGGGGCATGAAGTACTACACCGAAGCGCAGGGCGACACGCCGCGAGCCATCGGCGATGGGCTCGCAATCAAATCGCGCGCCGACATTCCCACTGCGGAATTCTGGTACCGCGCCTTCGCCACCGCGCCCGGCCAGCCTTCGCTGAAGGCTGATCTGAGGGAGGCCGCGTCGGCAGCGCATATCTACGGCAAGCCTTTGGCCGCGGCTGAATCGCTCACCGTGGCCGCAGGCGGGGACCCCTGGGCTTTTTCGCCTGCCATGCTGAAGCCGGTGGTCGATGAGATTTTCGCCAGCGGCATCAATCGGATCCTCCTGCACGAATCTCATCATCAACCGCTGCTGCGGGAAGCGCCCGGATTGACGCTGGGTTTTTTCGGTCAATTCTTCAATCGCAACGACACCTGGGCCGAGCATGCCGGAGGCTGGGTCGATTATTTATCGCGGACCTCATACTTGCTGCAGCAGGGTAGCTACGTCGCCGATATCGCCTACTACTATGGCGAGGAACGCAATCTGACCGAGATTTTTCTGGATCGCTTCGACCACGATGTTCCCAACGGTTATGCATACGATTTCTTCAACGCTGAAGCATTGCTGAGCTTGACTCCGGCACAGGATGGCGCCGTGGCGGCGCCAAGCGGCATGCGCTACCGGGTGCTCTTTGTGCCATCAACGGTGCGCCATTACTCTCTGCCGGTCCTGAGAAAATTGCGCGACCTGGTGGCGGATGGGGCGGTACTGGTTGCGGCGCGCCCGCTGGGCGGGCTCGGAGTGCAGGCGCGCGATGCTGATGTCAGTGCAGTCGTCGATGAACTGTGGGGTCCTCCCGGCGCAGCGTCTGAGCCGAGGATGTATGGGCGAGGCCGCGTATATGCGCACCCGGATCTCATTGCGGCGCTCAACGGCGAAGCCATTTCACCCGACGTTGCCATAGGGGAACCCTGCGCCGGGGACTGCGGCCTGATGTCTCTGCATCGGCACACGCCTGAAGCCGACATTTATTTCCTTTCGAATCGGCAGAATGCGGCACGCACGCTGCGCCTGACGTTTCGCGTCAAAGATCTCGTTCCGGAGCTGTGGCGGGCCGAATCGGGCGTAATCCAGCAACTTGCCTATCGCCAAACTGCGCAAGGCGTGGAAGCGCAGCTTCGCTTCGACGCCAACGACGCATTTTTCGTCGTATTCCGTAAAACCACGCCGCACTCGCCGGAGTTCGCGGCGCAGTCGGCGCCCGTTGAACTCATGAGGATTCAAGGGCCCTGGCAGGTTCGCTTTCAGTCCGGCCGCGGCGCACCCGAGCGCAGCACCTTTGCGCAACTGCGCGACTTGAGCACGTTCGAGGACGCCGGCATCCGGTTCTTCTCCGGAACGGCAAGTTACAGCACGACGATTTCTGTGTCGGCGCAGCCCGCGTCGCTGCAGCGAAAGTGGGTGCTCGATCTTGGGGAGGTGCATGAGCTGGCCATGGTATTTCTCGACGGCCGGTTGCTCGGGACCGTTTGGCATGCGCCCTTCACGATCGGTCTGCCTGCCGATCTGAAGGCGGGCGCTCATGCGCTCGAGATCCGTGTCGACAACCTTTGGGTCAATAGACTCGTCGGCGATAAGCAGCCCGGCGCGACGCCCGTGGCATTCGCGCCGCAATCTCCCTACTCGGCGAATTCGCCGTTGATGCCGTCGGGTTTGATCGGACCTGTGAGGATGTTGCGCGAATGAAGAAATTATTCACGCTGCTCTTGGGTTTGGGACGGTGTCAGCGCGCCGCGGGCACCAAATGGGATGACCACCAGCGCTTCGATTCCGCGTACGCAGCTTTTTGTTCGGGTGTTCCGGTCATGTAGGCTTGGAATACGTGCGCCATGCCTTCGTACACGTCCAATTCAGCCACGCCGCCGGCCGTCTTTAGTGCCTGATAGAAGCGGACCGCATCACTCAAAACCAGCTCCTTGGTGCCGGCTTGAATGAGGACGGGCGGATAGCCCTTTTTGAAATCGCCGTAGATGGGTGAGGCGTAGGGATTGGTCATGTCTTCAGGTGCTGCATACGCGGCGAGAAAGGCTTTGTTGAGCGCGAAATCGAGCGCCGGGTCCGCATCGCGCAGGGTCGTCTCGGTGTCACCGTTCAAGTTCAGATCGACGCACGGCGACATCAGTACGAGGGCGCCGGGCATGGGCAGGCCCTGATCCCGCAATTTCAGGACACTCGCGGGAACGATATTGCCGCCGGCGGAATCGCCGAACATTCCGATGCTCTTGGCGGAAAACCCCAGTCCGA
>DATNKC010000426.1:0-6481 GCA_035603615.1 Steroidobacteraceae bacterium
GACCGCATTAAGTCCCCTGGCCGCCCCGTCCGTGGCGCCGCGCTTGGCGAGCACCGACAGTTTCTTTTATGCAAACGATTTGAATGAGGCGTACCAGCTGCCTTCGTTCCAAACCGAAGCTGCGCCGTTTTTTTCGCGGCATAAGCAGCAGATCGCCGGCGTGGGGGCACATATCGGCATCGTGATCTCCTCGGTGATCAACCCGGCTGATCTCGCAAATTCGTTCAATTCCACCGTCAGTGCCGGAAGCGCCGTTGATGTCCAAGCATATTCGGCGAATTCGAACTTGCCCGTTCCCACCGTGACCATCCGTCCGGTCGATGGCGGCAGCGGCGCATTCAACGCCAATAGCGACGATGCCGCCGAAGCGTCCCTCGACACACAGATGTCCTTGGGAACCGCGCCGGGGGCAAAGGAGACTCTCTACAACCTGCCCGCCCTCCAGGACTCTGACATTATCGACGGCTACATGGCCGTTGATGAGGACAATATCGTCGATGTGGTGAGTTCATCGTTCGGCGAATGCGAGTTGGACTTTTTGCCCGCCGCCAACGGGGGCACCGATTTCACCAGCATTCTGAAGACCTTTCATTCACTGTTTCAACAGGGCAATGCGCAAGGCATCACCTTCCTCGCGAGCTCCGGCGACAACGGTGCGCCGGCTTGCACGTCGTTCGCTTTCGACAACAATCCCACCAACGGCACTGACTACGTGCTGGGCGTTTCAAATCCGGCGGACGATCCCAACGTCACGGCAGTCGGCGGGACCAATCTGCAGACTAAAGCGAGCCCGGGCGTGGACGATGCAACCTACCTGAGCGAAAACGCGAACTTCGATCCGCGATTGCCGGCCGAGTTCGAGATCAGCCCTACCGACATCGTGACCGTGGGCAATAACACCTGGGGTTCAGGCGGGGGCTTCAGTCAGATTTTCTCCAAGCCCCTGTATCAGTTCCTGGTCAATACCGGCAGCAACCAACACCGTGCGGTGCCCGATGTTTCGTTGATGATGGGCGGCTGTCCGGGCGATGCGGATCTGGCCGCGCAGGACTGCACGGTATTGCCGCGCAGCGCGGTCATCGTGTGGATCGGCGGCGTTCCGGATTTGCTGATTGGCACCAGTTCCTCATCGCCGGAAATGGCCGGGGTGCTGGCGCTCGCCGTGGAATTGAACGGCGGCCGCTTGGGTAACGTCAATCCGTTGATTTATTCGTTGTCGGCGGTACAAAGCATCTTTGGCGGCGTCAACGCGCCGAAGTCGCTGCAATACTTCCATCGCAACATTTCCGGCAACAACAATGGCTATACGGTCAAGCCGGGTCAGGCGTACAGCGAAGTGCTGGGCAACAGCACGCTCGATGTAAAGAACTTCCTGCAGTTGCAGGGCGCTGCGCCGGCGGGCACGCCGGACACGCCGAGCAATCCGTGAGGCGCCGGTTTAGATAAGCATCGGAGTGATTTGGACGGCAGGCGCATGGCCTGCCGTCCATTTAAGCGCCGGCGCTAGGCCGCGCCGACACTCCTGCATGCCACGCCTTCAGATTCGTCAACTCGGCCGGCGTTTCGATGCCGATGAAGGTGGCGAAATCGATGGTGGTCAGCGCCACGATATCGGCCATCGAGAAAGTGTCGGTCGCCAGAAATTCGCGCCCTTTCAGTTCATCATTGAGCCAATGCAGGGCCTTGAGCGATCTGAGGCGGCTGGCCTCGCCATAATCCTTGTACTGCGTGCCCAGGTGCGCGGTGTATTTGTGCGTGTTGATCCACACAGCGCCGATGCGGCTCATCAACGCGAACTCGATGCGGCGCATCCACATTTCCACCTGAGCGCGTTGCCAGGCATCGTTGCCAAACAGCGCAGGGGCTGGATGCAGCTCCTCCAGGTAGCGGCAAATCGCAATGCTTTCCGACAGCGTCGAGCCGTCGTCGAGTTCCAGCACCGGCACCTGTCCCAGTGAATTCTTCACCATGAACTCCGCGCTCTTGTGCGCACCCTGGCGCATCGGCACGTGCACAAAAGGCATGGAGATGCTCTTTTCCGCCAGAAAAATCCGGACGCGGCGCGGATTCGGGGCGGGATTGTGTTCGTTGTATAGCTTCATAGGCAGGGCGCAAGGTAACTCTCGGTGTGCTCAATTATAATGAAGATCAGTACTGCCTAAGCCTCAATTCAGGATACCTCATGAACTCATTCCCTCTGCCGCGCGCCACGCCTGAAGATATCGGACTTTCCACTGCCGGCCTTGCCCGACTGGGCAGGGTGATGCAGGACGAGGTTCAACGCGGCCGGGTGCCGGGCGCGGTGGCGCTCATCGCGCGGCGAGGTCAGCTGGCCTATTACGAGAGTTTTGGGCAGCGCGATCCCGTGAGCGGCGCGCCAATGGCGCTCGACAGCGTTTTTCGCATTTATTCGATGACCAAACCCATCGTCTCGGTGGCGGTCATGATGCTCTGGGAGGAAGGCCGATTCCTGCTCAGCGACCCGATCGGTAAATTTCTCCCCGAGCTGGGCAACGTGAAAGTCGCGGTCTCGCAAGGCGCGGAATTGGGGCAGGTGGATACGGAGCGTCCCATCACCATTCAGGATTTGTTGCGCCATACCTCGGGCCTGACGTACGAGTTCCGCGGCAGCGGGCCGGTCCACAAGATGTACAACGCCGCAAGAATCTACAGCCGTGACCAAAGCAATGCCGATCAGGTGGCCAGCTTGGGCAAGTTGCCGCTGGTGCATCAGCCTGGCACGAAGTGGGAGTACAGCCGCTCGACCGACGTGGTGGGTCGACTCGTGGAGGTCTTGTCGGGCATGTCGCTGGGACAATTCCTGCAGCAGCGTATATTCGCGCCGCTGGGAATGACGGACACGGCGTTCCACGTGCCTCTCGACCAGCAACCACGTCTGGCGGAAGCCTTCGCCAAGGATCCGGATACACATACGGGCGTGCAGCTGCTCAATGTCAAAAGTGCGCCGAAGTTTGAATCGGGCGGCGGTGGGTTGGTGTCGACCGCCGCCGACTACGCGCGCTTCTTGCAGATGATGTTGAATCTGGGGCGTCTCGACGGCGTGCGATTCTTGAGCCGCAAGACCATCGAGCTCATGACAGCCGATCATCTGGGTCCCATCACCGGCGCGCCCGATCTATTGTTGCCGGGCTACGGATTCGGATTGGGCTTCGCCATTCGCCTGCAGCCCGGGATTTCTCACGTACCCGGTTCGGTCGGCCAATATTTTTGGGGTGGCCTGGCCGGCACGACGTTTTGGGTCGATCCGGCCGAACAGTTGTTTGCGATCATGATGATTCAGGCGCCGGGCCAACGCGATTACTTTCGAACCTTGTTCCGCGATTTGGTCTACGCCGCGTTCGACGACTGAGCGGTCAAGGCCGAAGTGGGCGAGGCCGATGCGGTCAACGCCGAAGCGGCCGCCGGCGCGAGCGACACTTGTGCGCGCCACCAGGCAGCGGTCAACAGAGAGCCGTGTTGGCGGACGAATACTTCGCTCAAGGCTGGCGGTATGGAAAGAAACTGCAACCACTGCTCCGGAAAGATGTCCCGTGGCCCGCAATGAAACCAGGGCTCGGCGCTCAATTCCTCCTCCTCGGTGCGCGCGCGGGGTAAGTCTCGAAAAACACAGTCGGACACCAAGCCTATTTCGTCGTAGTCATAAAAAATCACGCGGCCGTGGCTGGTGACGCCGAAATTCTTCAGCAGCAGATCGCCCGGGAACACGTTGCTGGCCGCCAGGTCGCGCAGCGCATTGCCGTAATCGATAATCGCCGATTCGGCGGCGGCAGGTTCGGCCTCGCGCAGAAACAGATTGAGCGGCCGCAAGCGCCGCTCGATATAGCAGTGCTCGACGATCAGGTCATCGCCTTCGACCCGGCAGCTTTCGCTTGCTTCGCGCAGCAACTCCTCCGCCAGATCCGGCATGAAGCGCGCACGCGGCAGCCGCAGGCGCCTGAATTCTTGCGCATCGACCAGGCGGCCGGCGCGGTCGTGCCGGAACACGAATTCATAGCGATCGATCACGTCCGCGCGCGTGGTTGTCTTGGGCGCGCCGAATTTGTCGCGAATGACTTTGAATACCAAATCGTGCGAGGGCAGCGTAAATACGATCATGACCAGGCCGCGATCGCCGGGCGCATGCACGAAACTGTCGATCGATTTTTCCATGTGACGCTGCAGGGCGAAGTAGCGCTCCGTCTTGCCCTGCTTGGCGCGGCCGAGCACGGTATAGAGTTCATCGACGGACTTGCGCGGCATGAAGGAGCGCAGCAGCGTGATCGCGGCGCTAACCACCGGCAGGTCCACGTGAAAGTAGCTGCGCGCATAGCCAAACAGCGAGCCGACGTCGGCGCGCGACAGCATCACCGCGTCGACCTGCACCGTCTTTTGCAGGATGGTGAAGGCGAGCACCAGCGGCGTGATGACGCCATCGCCGATTACGCGCCCGACCGCAAATGCCTGCATGCCGCGATAGAACACGGGCTCGATCAACTCGATCGACTCGGGGGCGCCGCTCTGCCGCCCGGTCGCGAAATAATGGCCGATTTCCGCGCTAATGCGGTGCACCGCGGCGTCGGTATTGCCGATCGCGGCGCTGAACGGCAGATCGACGAGAATTTCGCGCACCGCCGCGGGCAAAGACCCACTCACCCGGTAGACCCGGATCGGCACCGACCCGGAGGCGCGGCCGGCGGTTGTGGCGCAAAATTCGACTTCCTTGTTGACGCCGACCGTGCCGAACAGATCACGCGTGACGGAATTGAAAAACGTGTGGTAAAAATCGCTGTCGGGGCGCCGCGCTACCAACGTTTCAAAGGCGAGCTTGATGTCGACCCAAAGCGGCACGTCGGTGCGCCGCTGCTTGAGCAGGCCGCCGACGAGCGCGACGCACCTCGCGACTCTAAGTTCGTACAGCTCGATTCGCGCGACGGAATCGATTTGCGCCGCATGCCAATCCTCGGCCAGAAAATTTCGTGCTGCGCGCCGCGTGATGCGGCCGAACTCCTCGTTATAGAGGCGAAAATGTTCGGCGATCTGCGCCGCCAAATCGGCGGCGAGATCTGTGCGCAACGCGACGCTGCTCTCGGCCGGCACGCGCTATGCCACGACGCGCTCAGGGGCGTTCAGGTGGAACTGCTCGGTTTCGGTGCTGCCCGCCATCGCGACGGTCGAGCTCTTGGCGCTAATTGCGGTCTGCACCGCATCGAAGTAACCGGTGCCGACAAATGCTTGGTGCTTGGTGGCGCGATAACCCGATGCCTCCTGGCTGAACTCACGTTGCTGTAGGTGCGAATAGCCCAACATGCCGTCCGCGCTGTAAGCCGAGGCCAATTCGAACATCGACAGATTCAGCGCATGCCAACCGGCCAGGGTAATGAATTGAAAGCGATAGCCGAGCGCAGCGAGTTCCTCGCGCCACTTTTTCATCGCGGCGGGGTTCAGTTTTGCGGCCCAGTTAAAGGACGGCGAGCAGTTGTAGGCCAGCAGCTTGCCCGGAAACTTGGCGTGAATCGCGGCCGCGAAGCGCTTGGCCTCGTTCATATCCGGCTTCGAGGTCTCGCACCAGATCAGATCGCAATAGGGCGCGTACGCCAGGCCGCGGGCGATCGCCTGCTCGATGCCGGCCCGCACGTAGAAAAATCCTTCGCTGGAGCGCTGCCCTGTAACAAATGCTTTGTCGCGAGGATCATGGTCGGTCAGCAGCAGATCGGCCGCGTCCGCATCGGTACGCGCAATGATCACCGTCGGTACGCCCATGACGTCGGCCGCGAGGCGCGCGGCGACCAGCTTGTTGATGGCTTCGGCCGTCGACACCAACACTTTGCCGCCGAGGTGTCCGCACTTTTTCGCAGACGACAGTTGATCTTCAAAGTGCACAGCGGCCGCACCGGCGCGGATGAGGGACTTGGTCAGTTCGAACGCGTTGAGGTTGCCGCCAAAGCCGGCCTCGGCGTCGGCGATGATGGGAGCCAGCCAATCAATGTCCGACTTGCCCTCCAGGTGATGAATTTGATCGGTGCGCAGCAGCGCATTGTTGATGCGCTCGACCATCTTCGGCACCGAATCGACCGGATAGAGGCTTTGATCGGGATACACCTCGCCCGCGGAATTGGCGTCCCCCGCCACTTGCCATCCCGAGCAGTAAATGGCTTTCAAGCCCGCCTGCACGGTCTGGATGGCCTGGTTGCCCGACATGCACCCCAAGCCGGCGACCACCGGTTCGCTGTGCAATAGCCGCCAGAATTTCTCCGCCCCCAGCCGCGCCAATGAATATTCGATTTTGACCGAACCGCGCAGGCGCGCGACGTCGGCCTCGGTATAGGGACGTTCCACACCCTGCCAGCGGCTGTTCACATGTGCGTTCAAGGCTATTCTCCTCAAGTCTTGCGTAATGGGTTGCCGCCAGCTTAGAGTGTTAAGGAGCGGATTTACACATTAGAAATTTAACAGTGTGAATTTCACACGAGGCTTCCATGGC
>DATNKC010000427.1:0-11488 GCA_035603615.1 Steroidobacteraceae bacterium
AAGGCATCGAAGCGTTCGCGGCCGAATTTGGCGTCGAGATAGTTCAAGAACAATCGGCCTTTCTCATACGGAATGCTCGTGAGGCCCTCGCCCGGATCGCGGTCGCGCAGATCGATGGCCAGGATTTGATCGGCGGGTTTGAGCTTCTGAAGATCGGCCTGCAAGGTCTTGAGTCCCAACACCGCCTCCATGGAGGCGCGCGGCTCACCGTATACCGCGGTCATGATGCGACTTTCCATGTAATCGGTGAATCCTTCGTTGAGCCAGAAATCCCGCCAGGTCGCATTGCCGACCAGATTTCCCGCCCAGGAATGCGCCAGTTCATGCGCGATCACCGACACCAAGCTCTTGTCCCCCACGATTACGGTGGGCGTGATGAAAGACAGCCGCGGATTCTCCATGCCGCCTTCCGGAAAACTCGGCGGCATCACCAAGATGTCGTACCGCGACCAGCGATAAGGCCCGAACATCTTTTCGTTGGCCTGGATCATGGACTCGGTGTCCGCGAATTCCTTGGCCGCCGCCTTGATCATGGACTTCTCGGCATACACGCCCGTGCGCGGGCCGGTTTCCTGGTATTCCAGATCGCCCACTGCAAGGGCGATCAAGTAGGACGGCACGGCTTGCGGCATGACAAAAGTATATGCAACGCCGAAGCTGGGCTTGGCCTTCGGGTCACCCTCCGCGCTCATGACGGCACGCAGCTTTCCCTCTGCATATATCTTGTCGGTATAGATCTTCGCTTTGTAAGTGGCGCGGATCTGAGGGGTGTCCTGAAGCGGGATCCAGGTGCGCGCGCCGATCGGCTCCGATTCGGTATAAAGGAATGGCTTGTGCCGGGAGGTTTGTTTCTCCGTCAGCCATTGCAGCGCGGATGAGGCTTCCGTGGTTTCGTAGTCGATCTTGATGGACTCCGTGCCCCGTTTCGACGGCGGCAGGTCGATCACCAACGCGCTGCCGAGAATCGGATCCGGCTTTTCAAAATGGAACGGACGACTGACCCATGTCGTTTGACTCTTGTCGGTGGCGCCCAAGACATCGGTGGCCTTTTGGGTGACATCCAGGATCATGAGGCCCTTGGTATCGAGCACCAATTGCGTCGAGCGCGGATCCAAGCGCTTCAGTTGCAGCGTGACCGAACCGGCAAGGGTCTTGAATTTGAAATCGACCCGCAGTTCGAGGTCCAAATGCGTGGTTTGAAACTGATCCACATTGGCGTAGGAGTGATAATCAAACGCGGGATCGATGGGGCCCGAGTCAGTGGGTGACGCGCCGCAACTAAAAGCTGCGGATACGGCGAACGCGCCCGCCAGAATTGCGCGCTTCAAGGGATGCCTACTGGCGCCTTGTCACGTCCGTTGAGCAATTCGTTAAAGGTCTTTTCATCGACTATGAGACCGGACTGGCCGTCCCAGTTGGAACCCTCAGGCAGGGTGTTTTCAACCAAGACGCCTTGAGCGATGACGCCATCGACGCCGTCGAGACTGCCGGTCACCGGAACCGGCACCGCGCGCGGCGTATGCGCCAGATCGCCGACGCGTTGCCAATCGATTTCATCGTCGTGCTGGGCGATCTTGCCGCGCTCTTTAGGATGCAGCAATTTTGCGAGCAGGCGCTTGCGGTCCTTGCTCCAATTGCGCGAGTCGTCTTCCATGACCGCGTAGGCCTGCAAATACAAGGTGCCGTCGCGCCAGCCGAACAAATAGGGTTGGTTGACCACGGTAACCTTCGTACCGATCGGAATGAGGTCGAAAAACACCGCGATGTCCTCCGGATACAGGCGCATGCAGCCGTGACTTGAACGCATGCCGACGCCGTAAGGCTTGTTGGTTCCATGGATCAGGTAGCTCGGCCAGCCCAGGCGGAACTCGTACGCGCCCAGCGGATTGTCCGGTCCCGCGGGTACCTTTGCCGGCAGCTGCTCGCCATCCTCCTGGTGTTCTTCACGCACGGATTTTGGCACCACCCAAACCGGATCCTTCTGGCGGCTGACGATCTTGGTCGTCCCCTCCGGAGTCTTCCAACCCACTTTGCCGATGCCGATGGGATGCGTGTAGACCGTCTCGGGTTGACCTTTCTTGTGAGGCGGGTAATAAAAAATTCGCATCGCGGCGACGTTGACCACGACCCCTTCGTGCGGTGCCGCGGGCAGGATGAACTGCGTGGGGACTACGACCTCGCGGCCGACGCCCGGCAGCCAGGGATCGACGCCGGGATTTGCCGTGAGAATTTCCTCATAGCCCACATCGAAGCGCCGCGCAATGTCAGGCAGCGTGTCGTCCTTGCCGACAGTGGTCTTCTGCACATAGCCGACGATGTCGCTGCCCGGCTCTACATCGAAAAGATGCGTGGCCTTGGGTTTGGGCAGCGGCGGCGGCGGCGGCGGCAATGCTTTGGTCACGGGAGGCGGTTCTTTCGGGGCCGGATGAAACAATGAACAACCGGCGATGGCGAGCGCGGTCGAGGCCGCAAACACGGCCAAACGGGGAGCCCTGCGAAACACAGTGATGAATAGAGCGGACATGGGGTTCTATCTACAACAAAGTCGGGCGGTCAGGCAATTGATTAGAATGAATTGCCCTACCGGAGGCCTGCGGGAAGTGACGCGCCAAAAGGTTGCCGATGGCATCCACCCCCGCAATTGATCCAACTTGAAAGCGGCCGGCCCGAAAGTGCTCCTCCATCAGGCGGCACACCGCCTCCCACTCGGCGGGACTGACGCGCCCTTGAAAGCCGCGATCGGCGACGATTTCGACGTTGCGGTCCGCCAGCTGAACGTAGATCAGCACGCCGTTGTTGGCTTCGGTGTCCCAGACGCGCAATTGCGAGAACACTTCCAGGGCATGGGCGCGCGGCACGATGTCGTTCAAGATGTGTCGCGGCGTCAACGAGGTTTCGATCGCGAAGCGAATCTCGCCGCCGTGCGTCAGCTCGACTCGCTTGATTGCCTGCTCGATGGCATCGAGCGTGGCGTTAGGGAACAACATTCGCGTGCGCCAATGCGTCGCCGTTGCGTGCCGGATCAGACGTCCAATCTGCATCACCAGCTACCCGAGGCGCCGCCGCCGCTGAATCCCCCGCCCCCGCCGCTGAAGCCGCCTCCGCCGCCGAAGCCCCCGCGCCCACCGCCACCCAGACCCCCTCCGAAACCGCCGCCAAAACCGCCGAGCCCCCCGCCGAAGCCGCCGCCGCTGGTCCAACCCGAACGCGAGCCCCCGGTGAGCATGGCGAACAGGAACGCAAGCAAACCCGCGCCGATGCCGATGGGAATCAGGTGGCTCAAGAGCCAGACGATGCCGCCGGCCAAACCGCCCGTTGCGATGGATCCAATCAACCTGCCGAACATGTTACGGAGCACGCCGCCGGCGACGACCACGACGATCAAGAGCACCGGCAGCAGATTTCCCAAGCCGCCGTGCCGTTCCCATTTCCTATCCGGCGCGGGCAAAGGCTCACCATTGACCACAGAGATGATCTGATTGACGCCGGCCTCGACGCCGCCGTCGTAGTCGGCCTGCTTGAAGTGGGGGGTGATGGTCTCGGTAATGATGCGATTAGCAATCGCATCCGGCAGTGCGCCTTCCAGGCCCTGTCCTACCTCGATTCGCACTCGGCGGTCGTTCTTCGCCACGAGCAGGATTGCGCCGTCATCGACGCCCTTGCGGCCGAGCTTCCACGCCTCCGCGACGCGGATGCCGTACTGTTCGATCTCCTCCGGCTGCGTGGTCGGGACGATGAGCACGGCAACCTGACTGCCTTTCTTCGCCTCGAGATCCTTGAGCTTGGCCTCGATGCGCGCGACGGCCGCGCCTGACAGGGTACCGGTCAAGTCGGTGACGCGCGCGGTGAGCGGCGGCACCGCGACTTCCGAGGAGACGTCCGCGCTGGCGAGTGCGAATCCGAACAGCAGTATGAGCCCGGCCCCGAGGCGGGCAACGCGCATGACAGCAGGCTGTCCTAGTATTTTAGGCTCCTAGTGTGCGGGTGCAGGCGGTGGCGGCTGGGTGGCCGGCGGCGGCTGAGCGGCCGGCGCCTGCGCCGGTGGCGGCGCAAAGTCCACCGAAGGGGGTTTGGAAATCGCGGCTTCGTTCTCCACTGAAAAATTGGCCTTGGTCTTATAGCCAAACATCATCGCGGTGAGATTCGACGGAAAGGAACGGATCGCCAGATTGTAGGTCTGTACGGACTGGATGTAGCGGTTGCGGGCCACGGTAATGCGGTTCTCCGTGCCCTCGAGCTGCGCCTGCAAATCGCGGAAATTCTGATCCGACTTCAATTGCGGATAATTTTCAGTCACCACCAAGAGCCTGGATAAAGCGCTGGTCAATTGCGACTGTGCCGCCTGGAACTTGGCCATCGCCGCCGCGTCGTTGACCAATTCGGGTGTGGCTTGAATGGAGCCGACTTTTGCGCGGGCCTCCGTGACGCCCAACAACACGGTTTGCTCCTGGGCCGCGTAGCCCTGGACGGTTTTCACCAAATTGGGGATGAGATCGGCGCGCCGTTGGTATTGATTGAGCACTTCGGACCAGGCGGCTTTGGTCTGTTCATCGGTCGTCTGAATCGTGTTATAGCCGCACCCCGACAAAAAGAGACCCGCCACCGCAACCAACGCAAGCGCAAATTTACCCATCTTCCCCTCCTGCCCTTTTGGTTGGGCGTTGGGCGAAGTCTACCACTTGCTAAAAAAAAGCCCCGAGTGTTAGCTCGGGGCATGAGAGGCGGACTTCAATGAAGGGAAGTAAAGCCCGCTAGGGGATCGGTAACCGGTACGGTGCCTTCAGTGCAATTGGTGCCACTGCAGGACTTGGATGTCGGTCTCCTCGAGATCAAAGCTGCGCGCCAGCATGCGCGCGATTTCTCGATCGCCTTCTACACTGGCCGCTTGCCCGAGCAGTTCGACGACGCCGCGATATTCGTTGTACTCGATGGCGTCTTCCGATTGCGCGATAAAGTGGGTGTAGTATTTAGCGCTCATGGGTGAGAGCTTATGATTCGGGCCTGCGGCAATCTGTGAGCAACTGCTCAGTCGGCTGTAATTCGCCTAGAACCAATTCACGTCCTTGAAACGTCTCTTAAAGATTATTGCACCGTGTCAAGATATCGCCCGCCCACACCGCCTGGTTCCAAGTACATCACCCCGGAAGGCGCCAAGCGGCTGCAAGACGAGCTTGATCAACTCTGGCACGAGGAACGGCCGCGAGTGACGCAAGCGGTGTCCGAGGCCGCCGCGCAAGGAGATCGCTCGGAGAATGCCGAATACACTTACGGCAAAAAACGCCTGCACGAAATTGACCGGCGCGTGCGCTTTCTGCGCAAACGGCTCGAAGGAATGGCCATCGTCGATCCTTTGGCGCCTCTCGCGCGCCGGGATCCGAAACGCGTGTACTTTGGCGCGTGGGTGGAAATCGAAAGCGGTGTCGGCGAGTTGCGCTGGCACCGAATCGTCGGCCCGGACGAATTCGATATGGATGACAACTATGTCAGCATGGACTCACCCCTGGGGCGCGGCCTCATGGGTAAGGCGCTCGATGACGAGGTCACGGTCGAGTTGCCCGGAGGCGCGGCCACCTTCACGGTCGCAGCGATCAGCTATGTGCTCAGACCACCCGAATGTGCGCTCAGACCACCCGAATGTTCTTGAATTGCCAAGGGTCCGATCGATCGAGGTCTTCCTCAAACAGCTCGCCGCGCTGGTGCAAGGGCGTCCAGTCGGTGTACTTGCCTACGACGGGCCCTAGGTATGGCAGGCAAATCTGCAATGGGCGCTGGTAGTCCATGTCATCCGGTTCCACCACGCCGCGGTTCGGATTTTCCATCGCCCAGATCATGCCGGCGAGGGCGGCGGAAGTGACTTGCAGGCTGGTTGCGCTGTTGTAAGGGGCCAAGGCGCGTGCCTCGCCGATGGACAATTGCGATCCATACCAGTAGGCATTTTTCGCATGTCCCGCGAGCAGCACACCGAGTTCGTCGATGCCTTCGGTGATCTCGTTCATCATGATCCGCTTGCGAGCTTGCAGGTGCCAATTGCGGCCGGCCAGTTCGTGCACCGACAAGACGGCGTTGTCGCTCGGGTGGTAGGCATAGTGACTCGTGGGCCGGTAAACCACGCGCTCTCCCTCCATGACCGTGTAGTAATCGGCCAAGGAAATGGCTTCCGAATGCGTGATGAGAAATCCGTGGAAGTATCCCGCCGCCGGCGTCCAGGTGCGCACACAGGTGCTGGCGCCCGGCCGATTCAAGTAGATCGCGCAGCGCGAGCCGGATTGATGCCGGCCTCCATCGACCGGAAAATGTTTCTCGTGCGTGCCCCACCCCAGCTCCGCCGGCTGAGCGCCTTCGCTGACAAAGCCATCGACGGACCAGGTATTCACGAATTCGTTGGGTTGCTTCGGCACATTGGCAACCTGGCTGTCGCGTTCGGCTACATGAATGACCTTGATGCCCAACCTTTGCGCCAGCGCCGCCCAGCCGGCGCGGTCTTGCGGAACGCCGCTCTGCACGCCCGTATCCTTGGCAATATTCAAGAGCGCCTGTTTGACCAAGTGCGAGACCAAGCCGGGATTGGCGCCATGGGTGAGGACCGCTGTCGGCGCCTTCTCATGGCCTTTGCGCAGCCGCAAGGCGTTCAAGCGCATGGCGTAATTGCTGCGCGCTTCGACCGGCATGCTCGGATCCGTATAGCCGCCGGCCCATGGTTCGATGCAGGTGTCCAAGTACAGCGCGCCGCGTTCACGCGCCAACTCGACCAGGGCCACGCTCGACACATCCACCGATAAATTCAGCAGGAAGTCGCCCGAGCTCAAAACGGGCTCCAGGACCTGGCGATAGTTCTCGGGCGTCAGCGCGGTCTTGACGAATTTCACGCCAAACTCCGCGGCCTCCGAGTTGCCCTTGTCTTCGGCCGTCACGATGGTGATGCGATCCGCCGAAGTGCCGATGTGACGCAAGATCAAAGGCAAGACACCCTGTCCGATGCTGCCGAAACCGACCATGACGATCCTGCCCGCGAATTTCACATGCACTTCGTGTGTACTCATAACGTTTCTGCCATGTTGTTTTCCTAAGGTTAATTCAAGTGTCGCGCCAATGGGGCGGATAGGTCCTTTCGTACCCGGGAAGCGACTCGATGCGATGAATCCAGCGCGCCAATGCAGGGTAATTGCGTTCCATGGGCAGGAATCGCGCGCCCAGTTCGGCCGCGGCGCTACGATTCAGCGCCCGCCGCAATATCTGAATCCAGGGGAAAATCACCATGTCGAGCGCGGAATAATTCGCGCCTACAATCCATTCCTCCTTGCTCAGGCGCCCTTCGATGGTACGCGCCTCGCGCCCGACCAAGTGCATGGCATCGGTCAGGTTGTCGATGTCCGCGCCGACCCGGTCGGCGAAGATGGCGCTCACGATCTTCTGTACCGAAGGTTCCGCGTAGTACTGAAACTCGCAGATAACCCGCATGATGACGCCGGCTTCTTCCGGAGTCAGGCCAAAAATGGGCGGCTGCGGATACTTCAGGTCCAAGTAGTAGAGGATGGCCACGGATTCGAACACCACGTAGTCGCCGTCCTTGAGAACGGGCACGCGGCCGCGCGGATTCATCTTCAGCATCTGCGGCGATTGATGCTCCTGCTTGTCGAAATGCAGCAGCTGCGACTCGTATTGGAGCCCCTTGTGCTCCAGCGCCAAGAGGACCCGCCACGAGAAAGCGCTGCCGCTGCCCCAATAAAGAGTGAGTGCCATAGCGTGGATTGTAGCGGATGAACTTCACCCAGCATCGCGCTAAGCTCGATTGATGACATTTACGACCCTAATCAGCGCGGCCATGCTGCGCGACTTGATGGGCAAGCCTGAGATCGCCATCATCGATTGCCGCTTCGATCTGATGAACCCCGACGGCGGTCGCCGCGCCTATCTTGACGGGCACATCCCCGGAGCGCGTTATGCCGACCTCAATAAGGATCTATCCGCGCCGATCACCGCGACTTCGGGTCGGCATCCCTTGCCTACCCCCAGCGATTTCGCGGGCACGCTCGTCCGCTTAGGGGTTGGCCGCGCCACCCAGGTTGTCGCTTATGACGATAGCGGCGGGGCCTTCGCTGCCAGGCTCTGGTGGATGCTGCGCTGGGTGGGCCACCCAGCCGCGGCGGTATTGGACGGCGGCATCAAGGCCTGGGTGAGCGAGGGCGGCACGCTGCTCTCGGGCGAGGAAAACCCGTTGCCGGCGGCGAAAGTCGGCCCTCATGTGTCCGCGCAGGCCGATGCGGCTGCGGTGATCGGAACGGCTGACCTCGAGCAACGCCTAGCCGACCCTGCTTTTCTACTGATCGATGCCCGCGCCGGCGAACGCTTTGCCGGGACGGTCGAGCCCATCGATACGGTCGGCGGCCATATCAAGGGCGCCGTGAATCATCCTTTTTCAGCGAATCTCGGCACGGACGGGCGTTTCCTCCCGGCGCAGGTGCTGCGCCAAGCATGGGAAAGGCGGCTGGCGGGCCGAAGCCCGACGCAGGTGGCGGCCATGTGCGGCTCCGGTGTCACCGCCTGTCACAATTTGCTCAGCTTGGAGGTCGCGGGTTTGCGCGGCGCGAAGCTCTATGCCGGCTCCTGGAGTGAATGGATTCGCGATCCACGGCGGCCCATCGCCCAAGGCGCGTAGACCGTCATTTACAAGCAGCCACAATTTGTTATGGTGCGCGCCTCATGAACACGCCCGCGAAAGTGCTTAGCGCCCCGAACCATGCCTGGAAGGTCGCGGAGTCGCTCGATCTGTACCAGGTGGAAGCCTGGGGCAAAGGCTACTTTTCAATCAACGCGGACGGCCATGTGGTCATCCGCCCCAACCTCGACGCGAGCCGCGAGATCGATCTCTACGATGTGGTTCAGGGACTCAAGGCGCGCGATCTGCATACGCCGGTGGTGATTCGCTTCTCCGATATTCTGGCGCACCGCCTGCGTCATCTTGCGGATGCGTTCGCCACCGCCATTTCGGAAAATGATTACAAAAATCGCTATGCCGCGGTGTTCCCCATCAAGGTCAACCAGCAACGGCTGGTGGTCGAGGAGGTCTACCGCTACGGCAAGGAATTCGGCTTCGGGCTCGAAGTCGGTTCCAAACCGGAATTGCTCGCGGTCATGTCCATTACCGAAAATGCGCCCGACCGGCTGGTAGTGTGCAACGGCTTCAAGGACGACAGTTATATCGAGGCGGTCATCATCGCCACCAAACTGGGCCGCAGCATCATTCCCGTGGTCGAAAACTTCGAGGAAATTCATTTGATCCTGAAGCACGCCGAAAAGTACGGCGTGCGGCCCAAGATTGGAGTGCGCGTCAAGCTGGCCAGCGAAGGGGCCGGACGATGGCGCGAATCCGCGGGCGAGAAATCCAAATTCGGTTTGTTTATAAGCGAAATTCTGGATCTATATGCTCTCCTGAAGGAGCGCAACATGCTCGACTGCCTGCAGCTCGTGCATTGCCATCCAGGCAGCCAGTTGCAGGACATTCGCCGGGTGAAGGACGCCATCAACGAATTAGCGCATGTGTACGCTGAGCTCAAGATCATGGGCGCGGGGCTCAAGTACATCGATATCGGCGGCGGGTTGGGCGTGGACTACGACGGCAGCGGGACCAATTACGAGTCCTCGATGAACTACACCCTCAACGAATACGCCGGCGATGTGGTGTATCGCATCAAGAGCGTCTGCGACGCGCGCGACGTGCCGCATCCCATGATCGTGAGCGAATCGGGCCGCGCCATCGCCGCCCACCACAGCCTGTTGGTTTTCGATACCTTGGGATCCTCGAAGCTCGACCAATTCAAAGTGTCCGGCCGACCCGAAGAGGACTATCACGGAGCGGAAGAGCTGCCGCAGCCGGTGCTCGATTTGTTCGATGCCTACCGATCTGTCAATGAGCGGCGGCTGGTGGAGTGCTATCACGACGCACTGCAGGCGCGCGAACAGGCACTGCAAATGTTCAACTTGGGGTATCTGAGCCTCGAGTTTCGGGGATTGGCGGAAAGACTCTACTGGGCGACCTGCGCCAAGATCCGAGATTACTGCCGCAAGCTGGACCGGGTTCCCGAAGAACTGGACAACATCGAGGACATGCTGAGCGATATCTATTTCTGCAATTTTTCCATATTCCAGTCGCTGCCGGACAGCTGGGCCATCGGCCAGGTATTTCCCATCATGCCCATCCAGCGCTTGGGCGAGCGGCCGACGCGCAACGCCGTGCTGGCCGATATCACCTGCGATTCGGACGGCAAAATCGATAAGTTCGTGCATCCGCGGATCACCAAACGCACCTTGGAAGTGCATGAACTCAACCCCGGCGAACCCTACTACCTCGCGGCATTTCTGGTGGGGGCATATCAGGAGACACTGGGCGATTTACACAATCTGTTCGGCGACACTCACGTGGTGCACATCCGCCTCCAGGATGACGGCGGCTGGTGGATCGAGGAAATCGTCAAGGGCGATACCGCCAACAAGGTACTCGAGTACATGGAATACGACACCGATGAGTTGTACCCCGGGATCGCGCGCGACTGCGAGCGGGCGGTACAGGAAGGGCGGATGTCCTTGAGCGAGGCGCAGGCGGTCAAGCGCTTTTATGAAAACGAACTCAACGGCTATGCCTATCTCGAGGTCGAATAACACGCCTTTCCCGCAGGTTTATCCCGCGTTTGCCAACAATTATCTCAAAGGGTAGCATCGGCCATTAGGCCGATTCCCTAATTCAAATTAGTGCACGGCCGATGGTACAGACCTCGATGCTGCGACTCGCGCGGGCGTCTGCATGTTGAAACCGCGTGCGAGTGGGATGACCGCGAGACACGCACCAGTCAGTGAGACCAGTTGAATGACGACGATCTATGTTGGCAACCTGCCATTCACCGCGACCGAAGACGAAGTGCGTGCGATCTTCGAGCGCCACGGCAAAGTCGAATCCGTCAAACTCATCAATGATCGGGAAACCGGGCGTCCGCGCGGCTTCGCTTTCGTCGACATGGCTGCCGGTGAAGCGCAAAACGCCATCCAGCAGACCAATGGTTTCCAGATGGGCGGCCGACCGCTGCGCGTGAATGAGGCTCAGGAACGCGCGCCGCGAAAACCCGGTGGCGGTGGCGGTGGCGGCGGCGGCGGCGGGGGTGGTGGTGGAGGCGGCGGATCACGCCGCTGGTAAGCGCCATCGGGTAGCAACGCTACCTTGACGGTAGCCGCGTTACCTTACGGCACTCACCACATTTCTTTGAGTTGCGCGACGACGTCGACCGTCGTCGTATCGCCGGCTTTTAGACTTTCGACGCCAATGCTGGTTCGGATGGAAATCTTTTCCATGGTGTCCAAAACCTTGTCGCTCATGAAGCGGCTCTTGGCGCCGTACACATGCGCGTCGCCGTCCTTCGGCTGTTGGGTGACCGCATACTTGAGCGGTGCACAGAGATGCAGCTCGTTACGCGCGCGCGTCATCGCCACGTACAGCAGG
>DATNKC010000428.1:0-3855 GCA_035603615.1 Steroidobacteraceae bacterium
CGTCATTTGGGCGAATCACCTGGTGCGCGCGGCCGCTTCGGCGATGCAAAGCGTTGCCAAGGAAATTTTCGAGAGTCAGACGCTGGTAAACGTGGAAGATCACATTGTTTCGGTGAACGAGATCTTTCGCTTGCAAGATGCGGATGAGTATTCGGCGGCGGAGCGGATTTATCTGTCGAATTCCGGAGCGCCGCGCGCGGCCGTGGTGTTGGCGGCGAGCCGTGGACGGGGGTTGGAGGCGATGACGGTTGAGCGCCCGAAGGTGATGCTACCCATCGCGGGCAAGCCTCTGCTGCGCTGGTTGGTTGATGGCTTTAAAAAAGAGAACATCAACGATATTACCGTGGTCGGTGGCTATCGGGCGGATGCGATCGATACGGCTGGAATCAAGCTCGTGGTGAATGAGCACTACGCCGAGACCGGCGAATTGAGCTCGCTGGCTTGCGCGGTCGAATCGCTCGAGTCGGATGCGGTCATTTCCTATGGCGACTTGCTGTTCCGCAGCTATGTGCTGCGCGATCTGGTGGAATCCAAGGCGGACTTTTCCGTGGTCGTGGATTCACTGATGACCGGCAGCAGCAATCGCACCGTGCGCGACTTCGCCTACTGCTCGCGCGGCGATGATCGTGGGCTTTTTGGCACACCGGTCCTGCTGGAGCGGGTGACCAGTGCAGCCGATGCCGAGCGTGCCCCGCACGGACGCTGGATCGGCTTACTCAATGTCAGCCGGGCGGGTTTGGCCAAACTCAAGGCAACGATGAAAGTCTTGGGCAGCGAAAACCGCTTCGAAGCGCTTGACATGCCGGCGTTGCTCAACGCGTTAATTGCCGGCGGTTCAAAAATAGAGGTTATCTATGTGCACGGGCATTGGCGCGGGGTGAACGACTTGGATGACCTGCACCAGGCGGTGGACTTCGCGCACGCCCAGGGGCCCTTCGCTCGATGATCGAGGCGCGCAATTTTGTCGAGTCCGCGCGCGAGCGAGGATTCCGTTGGTATGCCGGCGTGCCTTGTTCCTTTCTGACCCCGTTTATCAACTACGTCCTGCAGGATCCATCCTTGCGCTATTTGTCGATGGCGAACGAGGGCGATGCTGTGGCGCTCATTGCCGGTGTGGCGCTTGCGGGGGATGCGCGCGCGCCGCACGGACGGGGTATCGCCATGATGCAGAACTCGGGCCTTGGCAATGCGGTCAGTCCGCTCACTTCACTCACGTGGACTTTTAGGCTGCCGCAATTGTTGATTGTCACCTGGCGGGCACAACCCGGTATCGCCGATGAACCCCAGCATGCCTTGATGGGACCCATCACGCCCGACATGCTCAAAATCATGGAAATACCCTGGGAATTGTTTCCGACCGAGAGCGAGCAGATCGGGCCTGCACTTGACCGCGCGATCGCACACATGGATCAAACCGGACGGCCCTACGCGCTGGTCATGCAAAAAGGTAGTGTCGCGGCGTATCCCCTGAAACCCGGTCTCGGCGCGATCCGTGGCCGATTGGGCGGCGCGACCCCGGCGATCCCCGGGGCACGAGACACAGCTGCTGATGCGCGGCCCTCGCGCCAAGATGCGCTGCGCGCGGTCGTCGCACAGACCTCTCCGGACTCGACCGTGCTGTTGGCGAGCACGGGATTTTGTGGACGCGAATTGTACGCGATCGATGATCGGCCCAATCATCTTTACATGGTCGGATCGATGGGATGTGTTTTGCCGTTGGCTTTGGGGCTCGCGCTGGCACGTCCGGACATACGTGTGATCGCGTTGGATGGCGACGGCGCGGCCTTGATGCGCCTGGGTGCTTTCGCGACGGCAGGCGCTTACGGGCCTCCGAATCTTTGGCATCTGCTGTTGGATAACGGCGTTCATGATTCGACCGGCGCTCAGGCGACGGTATCGCCACGGATTTCATTTGCAATGATGGCAGCTGCCTGCGGCTACGCCTCGTCTCTCGAAACCAGCGACCTCGGGCAGATCTCCACCTGGCTAAACGAGCCGCCGGTCGATGGCGCGCGCTTTGCGAGGCTGTTTATTCGTTCGGGCACACCCAGCGATCTTCCCCGTCCCGCCGTCACGCCGGTCGATGTGAAAACACGCCTGATGCAGCACATCGGTGCGCCCGGGGGAGTGCACTAGTGCTTCTGCTCAATCCCGGGCCGGTCACCTTAAGCGAGCGCGTCAGGCGCAGTTTATTGCAGCCGGATTTATGCCACCGCGAAAGCGAGTTCTTCGATCTGCAAGACGAGGCGCGCCGGCGCCTGCTGGCAACGTACGCATTGGACCCGGCCAAGTGGGCCGCCGTGCTCATGACCGCCTCGGGCACCGCCGCCGTCGAAAGCATGGTGGCGGCTTTGGTGCCGCAGGCCGGCCGGCTGCTGATCGTAGAGAACGGCGTCTATGGCGAACGCATTGCGCTCATTTGCTCGCAGTACGGAATTGCCCACGAGCGCGTGGTGGGCGACTGGATGCAGGCGCCCAACCATGCCGCGATCGGCGCGCAACTGGCGTCGCCCCCGAACGGCTCTGCTTTTACTCACGTTGCCATCGTTCATCACGAAACCACGACAGGCCGGCTCAATGATCTTCGCGCATTGGCCGCACTGTGCCGCGAACACGGCGCGGCGTTGTTGATCGATGCGGTGAGCAGTTTCGGCGCTGAAGCCATCGATTTCGCGCATCCGGCGTTGTGCGCAGTCGCCGCCACGGCCAATAAATGTTTGCACGGGGTGCCGGGAGCCGCGTTTGTGATCGTGCGGCGCACAGATTTGCAAACCGCGGCTAGCCGCACCTACTACCTGGATCTCGCCAGATTGGCGCGTTTGCAGGACGAACGTAATACGCCCTTCACGCCCGCCGTTCATGCTTATTACGCCCTGGTTGAAGCCTTGCGCGAGTACGAGGAGCAGGGCGGCAGATCCGCTCGATATGATCGCTACGCGGCACTGGCCGAGCGGGTTCGAGCCGGACTTGCCGCGCTCGGCGTCGCCGCGGCCATTCCAGCCGGCGAATCCTCGGTTGTATTGCGCGCTTACAAATTGCCCGCGGGATTGTCGTACCCGCAATTGCACGATGCCTTGAAAGCCGATGGCTTCATCATTTACGCGGGACAGGGCAACTTGTCGAAGAGTCTGTTCAGAATTTCGACCATGGGCGATTTGACGTCGGCCGACATCGATCGCTTGCTGCTATGTTTCGCGCGGCTGCTCAAGTGAAGCGCGTACTGATCATTGTTGTTGCCGGCGCGATTGCCTGGGCTGCGCCGTGCTGGGCGCAGACTCCGCCCGGAGATACCGGGTCGGAGGTGCCGCCGGGTCCGGTACCGGCGCCGCCGCCACCGCCGCCGAGCCCGGCAAAACCGGCCTGGACGAAATGGTTTAATCCGGAGACTGCACCCTTCATTCCCATCCCTGAGATCGCGCAGGACCCGAACAGCGGCTTGACCATCGGCTTGATACCCACCTGGGTAACCACCGATGAGAATCACAATGTCAGCAAGATTATTGCGCCCGACATCATTTACAACCCCAATTTCGGGGTTGGCGTGCATGGTCGCATTTACTCGTATTTGTCGGGCGATGAGCAATATTCGGTGGTGGCTGGGATCAAGGAAAGGGTCGAGCGCGAGTTTGACGCGGAGTACCAACTCGGCCGGTTGCGCGAAAGTCGCTGGTCGATCAATTACAGTCTGGTTTACGACCGCGATGGCACGACACGCTTCTATGGCATCGGCAATCAGACCCATGCCAGCGATCAAACCAATTACACCGATCAGCAAGAATTCGGTCAGGTGGACATCGGTCTGAACTTCAATCACACCTGGCAGCTGCTCTACACCATGCGTCTGCAATCGGTGGA
>DATNKC010000429.1:0-4180 GCA_035603615.1 Steroidobacteraceae bacterium
CTGCTCTTCGGTCTTATCCTGGACAATCGTGAACGAGCCCTCGAGCGCTTTGTCGGGAGGCAACTGGTAATTGCGCAGCCATTTGCCGTTCAGGTATTGGTATATATCGTCTTGAGGGCGAACCGAGGAGTCGACATATTGTAGGTCGATGCCCGAGTGCAGCGTCGGGTGGGGCGCGGCCGCAGCCGTTTGCGGCGGGGTTTGATTGCTGACGCAAGCCGCCAAGGCGGCGATGCAGATCACAGTGGCACAGGACTTCAACATCATCTCTCCTCAAAATTTCAATGAAACCTTCAAACCCGGGCCCGCATCATCGAGCACTAGGTGCGCGCCGTGCAATTTCGTGACCGCCGCGACCAGCGAGAGGCCCAATCCAGATCCCGGAAAGTCCCGCGCTTCGTCCAAGCGCACGCGGCGGCCGAGTACGACCTCGCGTTTGTCCGCGGGAATGCCCGGCCCATTATCCTCGACAATGACTTGCGGCGCGCTGCCTGATCCGTCCAGGGCCACGCGTATGTGGCCGCCGTCCGGCGTGAATTTAATCGCGTTGTCGAGCAAATTCGCCAGCGCCTGAGCCAGCAACTGCCGGTTGCCCAGCACATGCGCCCCGGGCGCGACGGAACTCTCGAGCGCAATGCCGCGCTCCTCGCTCACCGGCGCGTACAGCTCGACCACGCTGCCGACCAACTCCGACAGGTCTACCTGCTCGCGCGCCACGGTACCGGTCTCGGCCAGTGCGATGCGCAGCAGCGCATCCAGGGTGCTGCGCATGCGATCGACTTCGACGGTCACCTGCTCGAGCACGCGCCGCTCGGCGGACCCGTGGGTCAGCGTGCTCATGGCCCCCTCCGCGCTGGCCTGCAGGCGATTCAGCGGCGTGCGCAAGTCATGGGCGGCGCTGTCAAGCACGGTACGCATGCCGAGAGTCAGCTGCTCGATCTTATCGAGCATGGTGTTGATCTCGCGCGCCAGGGTGTTGATCTCATCGTCGGCGTCCCGGACCGGCAGGCGCTGCGACAAGTCGCCGCGCATGATTTGCGTGGCCACCGCGGAAATGGCGCCGGCCTGCGCCAGAATGCGCCGGCCCATCCAGAAGCCGCCGCCCAGGCCCAGCAGCAAGGTCAACACCACGGCGGCGATCAGGCCGCGCATCATGAGACTCTTCACGTCCTGGCGTTCCTGCACATCGTGCCCGACCAGCATTTGGTAGCCGCCGGGCAGGGCAAAATAGCGGGCCCGCATTTCGTGCTCGCGCGTCTCGTCGCCGAACGGCACCGCCACCTTGAACAGAAACCATTTTTCCTTGGTGTCGATTTTTGGCCACGCCGGGACATTCCCCGCCACCGGACGCAGCTGCGGATCGACCATGAGATAAACCGCGCCGCGTACATCCTGATCTTGCGAGCGCTGCTCGACCAATTCGATGAAGTCGCTGCGCGACAGCACCAGCATTTGCTCACGCAGACCCTGCACTTCCGCTTCGATCAAAGTGTCGGTGCTGCCGTCGACGACGCGCGAGACCGCAAAATCCACGGCATAGATGAGCGCCGCCGCGCCGATCGCGAACACGATCGAATAGACGATGGCGATACGGAAGGGTGAGGTATCGAGAACACCGAGAAAACGTTGGTCAGGACCCATCTATGGCCTAAGGTCGCACCGCTATTCGTCTTCGCGCAGGCTGTAGCCCGCGCCGCGGACGGTGTGCAGCAGAGGCTTGTCGAAATCTTTGTCGATCGCCTGACGCAAACGGCTGATGTGCACGTCGATCACATTGGTCTGCGGATCAAAATGATAATCCCACACACCCTCGAGCAGCATGGTGCGGGTCACTACCTGGCCGCTATGACGCATCATGAACTCGAGCAGCTGAAACTCGCGCGCGGTCAACTCGATTTTCTTGCCGTTGCGCATGACACGCCGGGTCATGCGGTCGAGTTCCAAGTCCGCCAATTTCAGCTTGGTGCTTGCCTCCGCATTGCCCGTATCGCCGCGACGCGCCAGCGCGTCGATGCGCGCCAGCAGCTCGGCCATATGATAGGGCTTCGTCAGGTAGTCATCGCCGCCGGCGCGCAATCCGGTAATCCGGTCATCCACGTCCCCGAGCGCGCTCAAAATGAGGACCGGCATCTTTCGGCCCGTGGCCCGCAGCGACTGCACCAGCGCCAGACCGTCCATCTTCGGCAGCATGCGATCGACGATCGCAAGATCCACGGCGATCGAGGAGGCCATATGCAGGCCCTCGAGACCGTTGCCCGCGACGTCCACCGTATGGCCGGCTTCGCGCAACGCCTTCGCCAGGTAGTCGCGTGCAACCTCGTCGTCTTCCACAATCAAGATGTGCATGGCTCGGTATCTTAGACTAGGATGCCCTCGCCCGGGTTCACTCGATAGGACCCCAACCGAAGCGAAGTGTATGCCCGAGATTGCCATGATTAGGGTTGCGCGCCGGCGCGCGACCCTTGCGGCATTCCTTGCGGCAGCCTTCTTTACCCCGCTGGCTCTCGCCAAAGACGCGCCGTTGTGGGAGTTCGGGCTCGGCGCGGGTGCGATCGCCTTCCAGGATTATCGGGGCTCGGATACCACGCATGCCTACCCCCTGCCGGTTCCTTACATCGTCTATAACGGCAAATTCCTGAAGGCGGACCGCGACGGCGTGCGCGGCACCCTGTTCAATCAAAATTGGCTCGAGATCAATTTGAGTTTCAACCTGACCACGCCGGTGCGCAGCGATCGCGAGCGCAGCGGTATGCCGGATTTGCGTTCCACCGTGGAGATGGGGCCCTCTTTTGATTTCCACTTGTTTCGCAGCGACGATCGCAAGATCAAGCTGGACCTGCGCATGCCGGTGCGCGCCGTGGCGACGGTTGAATCTTCGCCGCGCATCATCGGTTGGACTTTCAGCCCGAGATTGAATGTGGATCTTAGGGATCCTTTCGGACTCCCCGGTTGGAATCTGGGATTATTGGCAGGCCCGCTGTTCGCGGATCGCCGCTATCATGATTATTTCTATTCGGTCGCCCCGCAGTTTGCGACGGCAACGCGCCCGGAATATTCTGCCGCGGGCGGCTACGCCGGCACGCAGACGTTGGCCGCCTTCTCGAAACGCTATCCGAAGTATTGGGTGGGCGCCTACATGCGATACGACACGCTGGCCGGCGCGGCTTTTGTTGACAGTCCCCTGGTTCAGCGCAAAAGCTATTGGACTGGCGGATTTGGTTTCGCTTGGATGCTCGCAAAATCATCGCAGGTCGTGCAGATACCGGACTGATACCGACGATGCCGCGTTTCTTAAAAATTCTTTACGAATATTTCGCGCTCTACAGTTCGTTGACGCTTCTGGGCCTGATCTGCCTGACCTGGTCGGTATTCGCGCTGCCGCTCTATTTCATCTTGCCCGCGCGCCTCGGCACGGCGGTCGGCCGCCGCGGCATCATGGCGGGCTTTCGCCTCTATTCCTGGTCGCTGTCGATCACGGGAACCTACCGGCTGGACCTGAGGGCCGTCGACACCTTGAAGGGCGGCCCGCCGGTGATATTGGCGCCGAACCATCCCGCGCTGATCGACGCGCTGTTGATACTGACCCGGCACCCGAATCTGGTGTGCGTGATGAAGTCTGCGTTGATGAAAAATGTGTTCTTAGGCTCAGGATCCAGGCTGGCGCGCTATGTGCGCAACGACTCGTCCAGGCAAATGGTCAAGGAGTCCGTGGCGCATTTGCAGGCCGGCGGCGTTTTGCTGCTGTTCCCCGAGGGCACCCGCACCACCCGGTTTCCGATCAATCCCTTGGTGGGCAGCGTCGGGCTCATCTCGAAACATGCCAATGTGCCGGTGCAAACGCTCATTATCGAGACCGATTCGCCCTTCTTGAGCAAGGGCTGGCCCCTGTTCAAGCGGCCGGAACTGCCCATCACCTATAAAGTCCGGCTGGGCCAGCGCTTCGATCCGCCGAAGGATGTCCCCGCCTTCACGGCAGAACTCGATCGCTACTACCGACAGGCCCTGCAAGGCGCGCCGCAGTCCCGCTGGCTCAAACACGAGTCATGACGCCATCGAGCACCCACCTCGTGCTCATTCCGAGCTTCAACCCCGGCGCGAAGGTTTTTTCAACCGTGCGGGCCGCCCTCGATCAATGGGCGCCGGTGTGGGTTGTCGTCGACGGCAGCACCGATCATTCCGA
>DATNKC010000430.1:0-5501 GCA_035603615.1 Steroidobacteraceae bacterium
CTTCGGGCTGTATGCCCTGCTGTTTGTCACGCCCATTGTCGGAATCATCACGTTTATCTATCACGGCCGCGTCTTTGATTTTGGGATCTTCAAGGTCGATTTTGGAGTCAAGTCGAATCGAGCCATCTTTCATCCGACTGAGGATCTGCACGGCTACTTGGCCTATGCGATATTTGCGCTCGCCGGCATCCACGCACTGACCGCCCTTTGGCATCAATTCATATTGCGCGATGGGTTGCTGGATCGCATGTGGCCGGCCCGGCGCTGACGACAAATCGAATCGGAACGGCAGGATGGGCACTGCCCAAAGCGTTGCGGCTCAATCAATCGGCAAACAAGTCCGTGCTCGAGCACTACGCCGACCGGTTCAATGCCGTCGAGATCAACTCCTCATTTTATCGGCCGCACCGCCGTTCCACCTATGAGCGGTGGAGCGCTAGCGTGCCCGATTCATTCCGCTTCTCGGTCAAGCTCCCTAGGGTGATTACGCACGAGCTTGGTCTTGTGGGATGTCAAAGCGAAACGGTGTCGTTCGTGCAGAGTGCCAGTGGACTCGCACACAAATTTGCGGTGCTTTTAGTGCAGCTGCCGCCAAGCCGCAAATTCGACGAGTCCGCGGCGGCGGCCTTTTTCAAGGTGCTGCGCGGAGAGACATCGGCAAATATTGTCTGCGAAGCACGCAACTCGAGCTGGTTTATTAGCGAGGCAACCGCGGTATTCGAGGCCTACGGCGTCACGCGCGTGGTGGCAGACCCCGTGCCATTGGGGTGTGAATTGGCCCCACGGCCTGATTCGCGCTTCGCCTATTGTCGTTTGCACGGTTCTCCGAGAATGTACTACTCAGCGTATTCGATCAGCTACTTGCAGGATGCCGCCGCCGCCCTGCGTGCGAACGCGGAAAGCTGGTGCATTTTCGACAACACTGCCGCCGGCGCAGCGTGGTCGGACGCGGCGATGCTGCAACGCCTCGTTTCCGCTACTGGCGCGCCGCCGCGCCCGCCTTGAGCGGCGCATTCGCAGCAGCCGCCTCTTCGGCCCGCGCACCCGCAAGGATATCTTGCAAACCGTAGTTGCCCTCGTGACACGCATACTCATATATTCGGCCCCCGGCTTTGCTGAATTCATATTCGCCGCCCCAGGCCTGCGTCCAGACCGTCGGATCTTCGACTTTGAACTGATACAGCACGCGGTCGATGCCGGCCCGGCTAAAGCGCTCGGTGATTTTCAAATTCTCCCATGATCCAAAAAACGTTTGCGAGGCAGGGAAATTAGTGGTTTCAACCACGAGCGTGTCGCCTTCGTAGTGACCGACTGAATCACCAAACCAAGGCCGCAGTCCATCGCTGCGATGTTGCGCATTCAAGCGGACGACACGAACGTCGTGCACCATTTCCACAACGATCGCGACGGTATCCTTGCCCTGCACGATTTGATAGGTATTGTTATAAAGCAGCGGCAGCATCACCGGCCCGGCGCTGAAGCCGAATGAGGTCAGGCAACGCTCGCCGAGCGCTCGCGTCTCGGGATTGTCATTTTGCCGCAGCCCGGGCGGCAGGGGCGGACCGTAGCGGCGCACAGCGGCGCCAGCGGCAATGGCTTCGGCGGTATAGGCAGGCAGGCGTCCAGTGTCGGGAAAAGTGATGAAGGAACTGCGCGGCTCGCCGCGCACGCGCATCACGGTCGTGCCAGGATCGGTCCACGCGGCGTTGTAATTGCAATTCTCGCCGCGCCCGCCGCTGCAGTCGGCGGGCAAATCCTTAACCGTCGCCTTCGGGTTAGTGGGCCTGTTGCCCAGTGCAACCAAATCGCTGTTCTTTTTTTCGAGCTCCTCGACTTCCCGTTGGCTCAACGCGCGCCGATTGCCGTATTCGGCAGGCCGTTCGAAGTGCGTCAGCGAGGCGTTGGTCCACGTCCCCTCGAGGTCCGGTGCGCCGCTGGCCGCCACCGCGCCATACGATACGGCGCCGCTCAGCAGGCAACCGGCAACCATGTAGGCGCTCACTTTCTGATTCTCCACGTCCTCTCCCCTACGCCCTTCCCGCGTCTAAGTCTAGCCGACCTCGGTCGTATATCAACCTGTCGGTGCAACCCCGACAATCGATGGCGACTCTGCGCTCTTGCCGGCGGCTTGCTTCGCGGCGAAGCTGCTTGGCAGGTAGGAGGGCTGGCAATGAAGGGTTCGATAAAGGCGATCGCCTGTGCCGGTTTGGTCTTGGCGGCCCAGGTTGGCGTAGCGCAACCCGAGAGTGCGGCGATCATCGCGAAACATCAGTTGAGCGAGTGCATGAGCAAACAGATGTCTGCCAACCGAAGCCTTTCCTACAATGATGCGATGCGCGCTTGCAAGCAGCGCCTGCAGCCGCCGAAGGATACCTTGGCCGCCATCAACCCGACGGACAGCGGAACCAAGGCCCACTAGCTATTTTGACGGCGCTGGTGTCCCTTTCGACGGATCGATATCGAGCTTCGGTACACCGAATTGACCCTCGAGCTTATGCAGTTTGTCCAGGTCAATCGCCCCAACGATGTTCACGATCGTGAACTGGCGCGGTTCACTGGCAATCAGCGCCAGGCCAACGGCCTGGTTATGATCGACCATGATGTAGATATCGACATCCGCGTGCGTTTTGCGGCTGCGAGTTTCCACCAGCCGATTCCAGCCGGGGGCCGCCAGCTGGCTTCTCACCGCGTCGATATCGGATTGCTGATAGGCCGAGTCCTTGTCGAAGGTGTAGCTGCGCACATAGATGCCCTGCAGACCCTTTAGCACCTCCTTGGTAGCGGCATCCTGCGGATCGTTGCTATCGAGAAACTTCGCCGCCAACCCCAGCAATCCCGGATCCAAGGTGATGGTCACCGACTCGGTCGCCTTCTGCGCCAGTGCAGAAAAACTCGGGATCGCCAGTTTGGGATTGGGCGCGGCGAGGGCCAGCGCGGGCGCCAGCAGCGCGAAAAGCCAAAGTGATATGCACTGTCTCATACAATTATTCCTTGGGCCGCCTCAAGCGCCGGATTGTGCGTCTGTCAGCGATGTGGATTGGCTCTTCACCGCTTCGTATGCAAGGTTCAGTTTCTGGCTCGTCACCCGCAACGCCTCCAGGACCTCGCGCCGCGCCTCGAGTCCGCTTTGCTGCAGCCGTTGTTGTTGCAGGTGCTGATGCACGCCGACCGCAAGAACCACTGATGCGGCAAGGCTTGCGGAAAACCACCATGCCAGAGGACGCAAGCCCGCGGCGAAGCGACGCGGCTTAGGCGCCGCGGGAAGCCGGCTCGTAACATTCGCCACCAGTTTTTGCGTGAATTCTTCGCTGGGGGCGACGGCGCGCAACGCGGCGCGCATCTGAGATTCAATGTCCTTACTCATATGAACTACCCTCGCAGCGCATGGATTGCATATTCGCGGTTTTTTCGCGCATGCTCTCCAGCGATCGTTTCAAATGGCTCTTTACCGTGTTCAGCGGCATGTCCAGCGTTCGAGCAATCTCCACCGGATCCAAATCTTCTTGATAGCGCAGCAACAGCACGGCGCGTGCCTGCGGGCTCAAATCCGCAAGGAGTGCCCGCAGGTGCCGTTGCAGCAGCGGATCGGACGCTTCCTCGGCGCTGAACAACTGAGGTTCCTCGTCCAAAGAAGTCAATTGCACGCGCGCGCGGCGCCGTAATTGATCGATCGCCCGATTGCTAGTCACTTGGCGCAGCCAAAAACCCAAGTGCCTATTCGAGTCGATCGCGCTCAAGTTGCCGTTCATTTGCATGAATACTTCCTGCGTCAGGTCTTCCGCAAGATCTCGCGTACCCAGCATGCGCAACGCCAAACTGTAGACCGAGCGCTGATGCGTCTGGACTAACAGCGTAAGCGCGGCGCGCTCGCCGCGCCGCGCTTTTGCAAGCTGCTCATCCAAAGGGTCCGTAGAATCGTCATTCAAGCGCGCGGCTGCTACATCAGCAAATTGATTTGCGAATCGGCGACTTTCGGCAAATGCAAGTGACTCTGCAGCTTCGGCAAATCCTCCACATTGATGGACCCGACAATGTTGATGATCGTAAATTCGCGGGGTTCGCTGGCGATCAAGGCAAACCCTTTGGTTACGTTGTTCTCAATCAGCACGTACATATCCACATCTTCGCTCTTTTCACGGTGGTGAACCTGCATGATTTGACTCCAGCCGGCCAATTGGCTTCGCACCGAGTCAATATCTTGGGCGGAATAGGCATTGTCGCTTGCGAACTGATAGCTGCGGACTTGAATGGATTTAATGCCCGCAAGCAGATGCTTCGTGGCGGCGCTATCCTCGTCCTTGTCGTCGATGAAGGCGCCGGCCATGTGCAGCAGCCATGGACTTAAACTGATATTGACTGACTCGGTGGCCTTGCCTGCCAGGGATCGGAATTCGGGCAGCTTGAGCTTGGCGTCTTGCGCGGCGCCTAACGCCGGCAACAAAAAGCAGGTCAGCGCAATCATCATCATTCGCATCTTCATGGACGGATCTCCTATTTGTGGCCGGAAAGGGCTTATCCCTCCAGCCTTGATAGATATACGAACGGCACCCCCCTTCAGGGTGCAGCGGCCTGGGATACTGGTGCATAATTCCTTTTGGCGCATTGCCTAAGGGGACGGACTTAATGCTGAGCTGGCAAGCCATGCTTCTGAATGGGTTTTTTCGGCTCACCATGAAGCGCCACGGCAAGAAGCCGCTCAATTTGGAGCGCTTGCGAGCGATGGGCAAGAACCCACCCCGCAGCGCCTTGGCAATTCCGCCCGGCTACACCGTCGAGAGTCTGCGCAACGAGCAGGGACTGGAATTCGACGTCGCGGACGTATCGCGAAGCTCACCCCATCAGCCCTCCGTCATTGTGTTGTACCTGCATGGCGGGGGGTATCTGTTCGGTTCGCCGAAGACGCATCGGCAGGTATTGATCGCGATGGCTAAGGCGTTCCGAGCCCCGGCCTATGGGCTCGACTACCGATTGGCGCCCGAACACCCCTTCCCCGCCGCGGTGGAAGATGCAGCCAAGGCTTACCAATGGCTGCTCGCCCGCCATCCTGAAGCCGGTATCGTGCTGGCAGGAGATTCGGCCGGCGCGGGACTCGCTATCGCGACCGCGGTCGGCGTTCGAGACGCCGGATTGAAACTGCCCGCGGCCATTGTCGCCTTCTCACCCTACTCAGACCTGGCGGTGACGGGCGCATCGGTCGAGGCCAATGCAAAGAGCTGTGCCATGTTCACGCCCCGGGGCATTCGCGAAGCCGCGGCGATGTACCTCGCCGGCGCCGATGCCCGCGATCCGCGCGCCTCGCCGCTGTACGCGGATCTGGCGGGCTTACCGCCCATGCTATTGTTTGCGAGCCGGCATGAGATCTTGCGCGACGACACTTTGCGCATGGCGGAACGCGCATCGGCTGCCGGCGTCAAGGTTGAATTGATCGTGCGCGATCGGCTGCCTCACGTCTGGCCGGTGTTTGTGACGCTGTTGCCGGAAGCTCGCGATGCTTTCACCAC
>DATNKC010000431.1:0-3665 GCA_035603615.1 Steroidobacteraceae bacterium
GAGCAAGTCCTTGTGCTCTCCCACCGGCGCGTACACGCGCACCCGCGGGAAATTGGCGACTTGCCGGGCGGCCTCCGCATACAGCAGCCGGCCCATGCCATGCAGCCGCTGAAATTCAAAGTTCGCGTTGGCGGGCGCGAGCTCCAGCACCGCAGCAATGCTGTGCGCGTTATGGGTTGCAAATTGCGAGTAAATCAAATCAGCGTATTTAAACAAGCGTCCGACGCACGCCAAATACGACACATCGGTGGTCACCTTGCGGGTGTAAACCGGATAGCCTTGAAGTCCGCGCTCCTGCGCGCGCTTGATCTCCGAGTCCCAATAAGCGCCTTTGACCAGACGCACCGTCATGCGCCGGCCGCACTGACCTGCCGTGGCCGCAACCCAATCGATGACTTCCAGCGCGCGCTTGCCGTAGGCTTGCACGGCGAGCCCAAGCCCCGGCCAGTCTTTGGTGACGGTGTCTCGCGCCAACGCCTCGATGATATCCAGCGACAGATCAAGCCGGTCCGCCTCTTCGGCATCGATGGTCAGTTGAATGCCGAGGCGTGCCGCGCGGCGCGCCAGCTCGAGCACCTGGGGCACCAGCCGGCGCATGACGCGGTCGTGCTGCAGCAAGCCGTAGCGAGGCTCGAGGGCCGAGAGCTTGATGGAGATGCTCGAAACCTCATCAACCGCGCGTCCCCCGGCGCCCGATCCGATGACATCGATGGCGTGTTGATAGGACTTCAAGTAGCGTGCCGCATCTTGCAGCGTTCGCGCCCCTTCGCCCAGCATGTCGAAAGAGCACAGACCCACTTCCGCTTCGCGGGCGCTGCGCGCCAGCGCCTCTTCGATGCTGCGCCCGACCACGAACTCGCCGCCGATAATCTTCATCGCCCGTCGCACCGCAAGCCGCACCAAGGGTTCGCCCGCCTTGCGCGTCAGCTTGCGCATCCAGCCGCTCGCGTCGGTCTTGATGGACGGATCCAGATCGAGAATGCCGCCGGTGAGCATCAAGCCCCACGTCGAGGCATTGACAAACAAAGACTCCGACTGGCCTGAATGAGCGGACCAGTCGCCTGAGCTCAGCTTCTCGGCGATCAGTCGATCCGCCGTGACATCATCGGGAATGCGCAGCAACGCCTCGGCAATGCACATGAGTGCAATGCCCTCCTGATTCGACAGGCCAAATTCCTGCAGGAATGCATCGAGAAAGGGACGCTCGTCGCGCCGCGCGCGAGCCCCTTCGACCAGCTTCACGCCTAAGGCGACCGCGCGATGACGCGCGCCGCCGGTGAGTTCCAGGCTGTGCAGCAGCCGTTGGACCGCTTGGTCCTCCGGCCATGTCCCGTGATCGCGGATTATCTGGCGTAGATCTTCCAGTCGAGCGCTCGAAGCAGGGGGTAGCGGGTTGGCGGCCATGGTCTCTAATTTTAAGGGCTAATCGTCGCAATAAACACTGGGCTCGGCGCAGAGTTCTCAAGTTCGGCCATTTGGCTCAAATGCGCGCTGCAGTCCGTTAGGATAGCAAGATCCCAAGGTTCCAGGCGGGCGGATCCCCCCGTGCTGTCCAAACACAATGGGTCCAAAATACCAAATATCAAAGTCGTTTCGCCGTGAATTGCAGCCAGCCGTTTAGGCTCGCTCAAGCGCTCGATGCGCGCCGCCGTGCGCAGCGAATTGGATACCATGAGGTTCAGATCCACACACGGTCCGTCGAGCAGTTCACAATGCGTGGCCATCGCACCGTCGAATTCTACGAAGTCCCCCACACTGCGCAAGGCACATTGCTTCCCGCCGCCGAACTGAAGTGCGATGCCACGCCCCCGCAACAGCACCATCTTGCGATCATATCCCGCGAAATCCGAGAACGGGCCCGATGAATCGATTTGCGCCACGCTGACGCGCCAAAAAAATGCATCCCCGGTTGGCGGAACTCGGATCGCTTCGTGGGTGATGCCGCCGCCATTCTTCCACGGCGTCGCCGTGAAGGAAGAGCGGCGGATGATTTTGATGCCGGCGTCGCTCATGCGCTATTGCGGAACCGCCACTTCCCTATTTTTTCCGAGCTGGGTGGCGACATAAGCCGCCACATCGCGGATCTGCGCAAACGTTAGCGTGGCTGCGAATGGCGGCATATTGTTCTTTCCGGAAATCACCGTGTTGGCGACCAGCTCCAGCGCATTGACCTTGGTAATATCGGGGCCGGCACCGTGCCCGCCTTTGCCCTCTTCCCCATGGCACGCGGCACAAACCTGCGCGAACACCAACGCGCCGGCCGCGGCATTTCCGCCGCTGAGAGAAACAGCGGTCGCTCGCGCGGCGAGCGCCTGCGGCGGATCAGAGGGCGGCAGATTGCCCTGCAATGAAAACAGCCACAGACTGTCGCCGCTCGGACTGCCGGCAAAGTTATTGCCTGCCGACACGATGGCGACTTTTTCATGACCGCGAAATTGAAATACGCTGGCCGTCGCGTTCACACCGGCGCCGGTCTGGTACTCCCATAGCACATCGCCGTTGCGGGAATCGAGCGCGACGAAGCGCCCATCGTTGCGGCCCGTGAACACCAAATCGCCGGCGGTGGCCGTCGAGCCGCTGTAGCAACTGTCTTTCCAGCGTTGACGCCACACGAGCTTATTGGTGCGCATGTCGACGGCCGCAAAGATGCCGTTGAGCGGGATGTCCGAAAAGCCGAACAGACCCTGGGTATAGGGGCTCCCTGGCTTCGGCTCCTGGGAAGGCCCGACCAAAAATCGGCCCATCTGATCGTTCGCGCAAACAAACAAATATCCCTGGCGCGGGTCATAGGAACTGGGAGGCCAATTGGTCCCGCCCCACGGGCTCGGCTTCGCAACCACGGCCTGGTCCCAGTAAGGCGTGAAGATCTGCCCGCCATTGACCAGGCGAAATCCCGCCGGCGGAATATCGATGGAATGCGGGACCACCGCATCGCCCTTGGGGAAGGGTTGCGTGGCGGCGGTGTTTTGACGGGCCTCCTGCGCGACCGGCGTTTCCTCGATGCCGATCAGCGGCTTGCCCGTGACGCGATCCAGGATATAGACCCATCCGGTCTTGCCGATTTCCGCGATGGCCTCGCGAAGCTGACCGTTGTACTCCAGATCAAACAGGACCACGGGACTCGGAGAGTCGTAATCCCACAGGTCATGATGCACCTGCTGAAAGTGCCAACGGTATTTTCCGGTCTTTGCCTCGATGGCGACGATCGATACGGAGAACAGGTTGTCGCCCTTGCGCTGGCTGCCGTTGAAATCCGGCCCTGCATTGCCGGTGGAAAAATAAATGAGCCCGCGCTTCGCATCGACGGCGGGCGTCTGCCACACCATGGCGCCGCCGAAGGCCCAAGAAGAATTATCCTGCGGCCAGCTCTCGTGACCCGGTTCTCCCGGACCTGGTACGGTGTAGAAGGTCCACAGCGGTTTTCCATCCTTGGCGCTGAATGCCCGAACTCGGCCGCGCGACGCCAATTCGCCGCCGGCAAATCCGCTGACTATCATGCCGTCGAAGTACAGCGGCGCACTCGTAATGGTGAATCCGTCCTGCCAGCGCTCCGCCTGGACCGACCAAATCTGCTTGCCGGTGCGCTGGTCCAGCGCGACGATGGCGCCGTCAAGCCTCCCCAAGAAGATTTTTCCCTCGCCGATCGCGACGCCGCGACTCGTCCA
>DATNKC010000432.1:0-5584 GCA_035603615.1 Steroidobacteraceae bacterium
TTGATGGTGCCGCACCGACATTGCAGCGGATGTTGCATGGTTCTCTCACTATACTGGCTCCGGTGTTACGCTCGTGAGTCTGCAATTATTTCTCATGAAATCAATCTGTTATAACTAGGCGATGGCAGTGAATCCCACGCGCGCACACGTCATTACCGGTAGCTTCGGCAGCGGCAAAACCACGGCCATTCGCTGGCTGATGGCCCACAAGCCCGAGGAGGAGTTGTGGGTGGTGATTCTCAACGAGTTCACCGATGCCGGAATCGACGCTCTTCAGGTCGCGCAAGCGGCGCGCGGAAATTACGATGTGCGATTGGTGGCGGGCGGGTGTTTGTGCTGCGTCGGCGAACTCGAGTTTGGCAAACAGCTGCGCGATCTTTTGCGCAATTTCAAACCGGCGCGACTCTTGATCGAACCGAGCGGCGCGGGCCATGCGGCGGATATCGTCGACACGCTGGCGCTGTACGAGGCGCAGAAGGCGCTGCAACTCGATAGCGTCATTTGTCTGGTCGATCCACAGGACACCGGAAGGATTCTCGACAAACGTCCACCCATCGAATGGTCGCAGATTCAATCGGCCGACGCGTTGCTGTTGTCGAAGCCGGATCTCGCGCATGAAAAGGAGCGCCAGGATTTCGAGCGGATCGCGGCGGAACAGTATCCGCAAAAGCCCTACCTGGGTACGTGCAGTCACGGCGAGTTGCCGCAAGAGGCGCTGCGCAAATTCGAGCGCGAGCCGCGCTTCTCCCTGGTCCCCCACTCCGCTGCCCTCACCGTGCCGCTGTCGAGTGCCTTCGAGATCGCCGGCCTCAACGGCACCGAAACGCAGCTGCAGGCGCTGGGATACTGGGCGGTGCAATGGATGTTGCCGCGCGAGTTGGTCTTTGCACGCGCCATCCTCGAGCCGCGCCTTTCCTGGCTGCTGGAGGCCAATCAAGTCTGGCTGCGGCGCATGAAGGGAGTATTTCGCACCGGACTCGGGCCCTCCTGGCTGGTGCAGTCACAAGGACGTGGTCTGACGGGCGAGGACAGTGCGTTTCGGCGCGATAGCCGCATCGAGATAGTGCTGAGCGCCGCGCCGACCACTGAATTTTTGGATCTGTGGCGCGGTCTTCTGCGCGACGCGGCGAATCCCCCCAGACCGCCTAGTCCTCCGCCACCGTGAGATGTGAGCGTCCCTCATGCAACTCCTGGGGGGCTCGGGAGCGTCGAGGCCCTGTGCTCTTCCGGGCCTCGACGCTCCCGATCCCCCCAGGACTTGCGACCCGCTCACATCTCACGGACCCGGACGCCCCCGAAACCACCCACTAACGCTCAGCCGCTCGCACCGCGCCTCGAGCACCTCATGGATCCGCCCCGCCGTCAGAAAACAAACCAATCTTCCTGCGATCGGCTCAATGTCGACAAAACTCTCGTCATCGTGGTGAATTCTCAAGACCCCGCCATCCGCGGACTGCCATCCTGGATTCAGATACAGCACCAAGGATAGCCTGCGTTGCGTGCTTCCCTCCGGCTGATCGACATGGCGGCTATAAGCCGCACCGGCTGGATACCGCGCATAGTGCAGCTCCAGCTCAAATAACCCCAAGTACGCATCGCGGTTCAGCTGCCGACGCAATTCTTCCATGCGTTCGAGCAGCAGGCGTTCCGGCGGCAGCAACGGCGCGCTCAGCCAGCAAGTGAAATCGCCGCGGACGTTCTCGCGGCGCTGCTCCGCGCCCTGCCGGCCGACGCGGGCTGGCGCGAAGTCCCCGCGCGACTCGCGAGTCCGCGCACATTCGCGCAACGCGGAAACTTCAGCGGCGGAGGCAAACTGATCTCGAATCGAAATGCCGGCCGCGCTCAAGTCGGCGCTGACGCTCGAGTTGGCGCTTGCACTCACGTTGGCTGCACCAAGTCAGCGCTCGCGCTCACCGCGTCCGCTGGCGCCGCTTCGGGGCTTGCGCACGCTTTCTCGCGCGCTGCTTCGCGCGTTTGTTCGGGCGTTTCTTCCGGGGCCTTTTTGGCCGCGCCACCAGCATGCTGCCGCGGCAATTCTGCGCGCCGCACAGGCAACGAAAGACGAGGTCGATATCGGCGGGATCGTCGGCGTCGCGCTCGATTCGATAGTCATAAGCGAGTTCCTCGCCTGGACGTATGGTGCGAATCGCTTCGATGAATATTCGCTGTCCCATTTGCACCGTCTGACAATTCGGATCGCAGCCGTGATTCACGAAGCGCGCCTCGTTACCGTCGACTCCGGCATCGATGACGGTCTTGGCGTCCACGGTAAACAGGAAGGTGTGGCCGTCCAACGGATCCTTGCTCTCATAGCGGTCATCGGCGAGCTCATGGCTCACCCGCTCGCCTAAGTATTCGATGATGTTGGTGCCCTTACGGATGCGGCGCAGCGCAAAGACGCCGTAGCCATGAATGCGCGAGTGGCGAACCTCAAAAAGAGGCGTTTTTGGGCGCCGCGTGGCCTTCTTCATACGGCGATGGGCGCTTTGATTGCCGCGTGATAGCGATAGTCGATGATTTCGAAATCTTCAAAAGCGTAATCGAACAAGCTGTCAGGCTTGCGCTTGAGCCGCAGTTGCGGCAAAGGGTACGGCGTGCGCGAGAGCTGCAAATCGGCCTGCTCCAAATGATTCAAATACAAATGACAGTCTCCGCCCGTCCACACGAAATCGCCGACCTTAAGGTTGCACTGCTGCGCGACCATGTGCGTGAGCAGCGCATAACTGGCGATGTTGAAAGGCACGCCGAGCAGGGCATCGGCGCTGCGCTGGTACAGCTGGCAGGATAGGCGCCCCTCAGCCACATAGAATTGGAACAAGGCGTGGCACGGCAACAAGGCCATGCGATCCAATTCGCCCACATTCCACGCGCTGACCACGATGCGGCGCGAATTCGGATTGGCCTTGAGCTGCTCGAGCACCAAGGACAGCTGGTCGATAATCCTGCCGTCCGGCGTCGGCCAGCTGCGCCACTGCTTGCCATACACGGGACCTAAGTCGCCGTTCTTGTCGGCCCACTCATCCCAGATGCTGACGCCGTGTTCCTGCAAATATTTGACATTGGTATCGCCGCGCAAGAACCAGAGAAGCTCATAGATGATGGAACGCAGATGCAGCTTCTTGGTCGTCACCAACGGAAACCCGGCATTCAGATCGAAGCGCATTTGATAGCCAAATACGCTCAACGTGCCGGTGCCGGTACGATCGCCCTTGGACGCGCCGTGCTCGCGGATATGGCGCAGGAAATCGAGGTACTGCCGCATCAGGCCTTCACAGCTGCCAGATTGCCGGTCGCAACGTTGCGCCGGTAGGCATAAATCATGACCGCCGCGCCGATCACGATCATCGGTGTGGTCAGCAGCATCCCCATGGTCAACCAATCGCCCACGAGGTAGCCGATATTGGCATCCGGCAGCCGCACCCATTCCACTACGAAACGTCCGCAACCGTACAGCAGCAGAAATAAGCCGGTGGGCGCCAATCGCGGCCGCGGCTTAGCCGTGTACCAGAGCAGAATCAGAAACAGTAAAAGACCCTCGAGAGTGGCCTCGTAGAGCTGCGAGGGGTGCCGCGAGATCAGCACACCCTGCGCATCCGGCACGCCGAACCCCCAGGGCAGATTCGTGGGTTTACCCCAAAGTTCGCCGTTGATGAAATTCCCCAGTCGACCGAAAAACAGCCCGAGGCCGGGCAGCGGCGCGACGAAATCCATGACGTCGGGGATATTCTTGTGTTTGACGCGGGCAAAAACGATCGTGGCGATCACGACGCCGGTCAGGCCGCCATGAAAGGACATGCCGCCGTCCCAGATGTGAAACACATTCAGCCAATTTTGGGCGATCACGTCGTGGCCGTAGAAAATGCACCAGCCGAGGCGCCCGCCCACGATGACGCCAATTGCGCAGTAGAAAATCAGGTCATCGATTTCAAGCGGCACCCAGGTCGAGCCGGGCCGGCGTGCGCGGTATCGCGCCAGCCACCACGCACCGACGAATCCGATCAAATACATGATGCCGTACCAGTGCACCTGCAGGGGGCCGATGCCAAAGACGGGGCCGATGGACACGGCGATGGGATTGATGTGCGGATAGGTAAGCATGACCGCTACTTTAAACTCTCATTGATCCGACAGAAATAGGCTTTGAGATATCGGGTCTCGGGGATGGCGGGATGCACCGGATGATCCGGCGCCTGGCCGCCCATTTCAAGGATTTGCAGATGCTTGTCGGCGCCGCGCGCGGCTTTGGCGATGGCATCCTGCAATTCCTCCGCGCTCACGTGAGACGAGCAGGAGCAGGACACCAAGATGCCCTCCGGCGCGAGCACTTGAATGGCAAGCTGATTCAGTCGCTTGTACGCGGCCAGCGCTTTCGGCAGGTCCTTCTTGCGCTTGGCGAATGCGGGCGGATCGACGATGACGACATCGAAGCGCGCACCCTGTTGCGCGAGTTCTTCGAGAACATCGAAGGCATCGCCTTTGCGCGTGGCCAGCTTGACGCGATTGCGCAGTGCGTTCGCGGCCGCCAGGTCAAGCGCGGCCGCGGAACTGTCGACGCAGGTGACCTCGCGCGCGCCGTCGTGCGCGGCGCGAATCCCCCAAGCTCCCACATAGCTGAAGACGTCCAAGACACGCGCGCCCGCGGCCACGTATTTCGACAAGGCGCGGCGATTGGCGGCCTGATCGAAAAACCAGCCGGTCTTTTGTCCTTCCAGCAACGGCGCTTGGAATTCAAGCTCGTCCTCGACGACCAGGGCGGGCGCATCGAAGCTGCCTTTCGCGGCCTCGACATAGCTCGGCAAGCCCTCCATTTCCCGCGCAGCGCTGTCGTTCTTGAAGAGCAGGGCATCGCATTTTACGACCTGCATCAAGGCTTCCTGGATTTGCGGTTTCAGCCGTTCCATGCCGGCGGTGCCGATCTGCGCGACGCAGCTCGACCCGTAGCGGTCAACGACCAACCCGGGCAAGCCGTCGGATTCTCCATATACCAGTCGATAGTAAGGCTTCGGGTACAGGCGGTCGCGCAAGGCCATGGCGGTACGCATGCGCGCGGCCAGCCACGCCGTATCGGGGATCTTCCAGGTCTCGAGCATGCGCGCGGCAATGAGTGATTGCGGATTGACATAGGCCAATCCCAGCGCCCGATCGTTGTGCGCCAATACGCGCACCAACTCGCCGGCCTTGAACTTAGGTAAAGGCGTCTGGCCGGTATCAACCTCGTTGCTGAAGATCCAAAGGTGCCCGGCGTGTAGGCGGCGATCTTCGTTGCGCTTGAGGCGCAGTGCGGGCAGTTGCGCCGCTTCAAGGGAGTCGGTCATGGAACAGTCTTCGGCTATAGTAAACGTCATTCTAACCGACTAGGCCTGTGAAGATGCTGCGCAATCATCTCGCCGAGGAGACCAGCCCGTACCTGCTGCAGCACGCGGACAATCCAGTCGAATGGTATCCCTGGGGCGAAGCGGCGTTGCGCAAGGCCGAGAAGGAAAACAAGCCCATCCTTTTGTCCATCGGCTATTCCGCCTGTCACTGGTGTCATGTCATGGCCCATGAGTCCTTCGAAGACTTGGGGACAGCGGCGCTGATGAAT
>DATNKC010000433.1:0-5152 GCA_035603615.1 Steroidobacteraceae bacterium
TTAGCCAAGGTGGCTGACAAGAGTGTCGGCGCTTTAGCAGACTCTGCGGTTACGGAAGCCGAGGGCGAAACAAAAATCGCGCTGGCAAAGTGCCAGGCGCTCGAAGGTGACGCGCAAAAAGCGTGCAAAGACGAGGCAAACGCACATCTGGATGCGGTCAGAGCGAAAGCGAAAGCCGCCAAATCGGAGTGAGTTGCGATTGATCCATCAAGCCATGGTGTCGATGATGCTGCCGAGCGTGCTGGTCGAACTGCTCGAGGAGTTCGAATTCGAGCCGCCCAGATCCGCGATTGAGCTGTTGATGAACGATGAAATGATCGATTGAGCAGACTCGGCGCTCGTCGAGGACGACGTGCCCGATGTCGCACCGGAAGAACTCGAGGTGCTGCCCGTCAGCGCGCTGATCAGGTTCTGAAATACTGAACTCAGGCTCGAGGTGACGCTGCTCGAGGCGCCCGAACCTCCGTCCAGGCTGCCGAGCAATTCGCTATTGGCCGATTCGGTCGCGAGACTCGTCAGTGCCGCGACCGTCGAAACCATGCTTGCCGCTGGGCTTGCGGTCGAACCCGAGGTGCTGCTCGAGCCCGCGGCTGTGCCGGCCGGAGTCGCCGCGACCTGGCTGCTGCCGATGCTACCAATTGACATAATGGGCCCCGATCGCGACTGCTGGAATCAAGGGTATCGGCCGGGATTCGAAGAACTTTAGGCGCCCACCCAACTGCCGTGAAACCCGGCCGGCACACGGCAGGGCAATTCGAGCACCGCTTCAGGTTCTCCGGCGATGTCCTGCGCATTCAGAATCAACAGATCGCTGCGATTCTCGCGCGCGCGATGCACCACCGCCAATACCCATCCGTCGCCTTCGGGCGCCAGTGGGTTGCGCGGCACGAACACAGGCTCACCGACACTGTCGCCATCGGAAAATCGCCGCAAGGTCTCGCGCTTCGTCTGCCAGTCCACATGCGCAAGAGAGTCGAACAGCAGCGCCTCGCTCAAGTCGGCATTGGCCGCATGCCAACAGTGGCGATAGCGCAGACCCGCGAAGCGTTCATCGATCCGCGGGAATTCTCCGACCAAGTCGCTGACCGGCGTACGCACAACACGCGCGGATGTGTCCGCAAGATTGATGCTCCAATGCACCATGCGGGCTTTCACGGGCGCGCGACGCGAACCGTCAGGATTCGGAAACAGAGGCGCGCTTGGGTACTCCATCATGTCGCAATGAAGGAAGCCGTCCCGCTCGTAGGCGTTGGCCGGATGGAACACATAAACGGGGTCGACCTCGATCCAGCGCACGGAATCGACGCTCGCGCCGCGCGCCATGAGACCGACGAACGCGCCTTTTTCCGGTTCCCAGGCAAAAGCGGGAAGCCCACGTTTGGCGCGCTCGATGTCGCCCGTCAACGGCAGTACCGGGAACGCCGCGTAATGCTGGGTCACGATGAAGTCGTGCACCATGGAACAGTACGGCGCTTTGAACCGATCGCGACGCAGGATGCGGCCCGACGCATCGGAGATACCATAGTCAAGATAGGGATTTAGGCGACCCTCCCCCGAAGCGTAGGCAAACCACAGCATCTCGCCGCTATCCGGATCCATCTTAGGATGGGCCGTGAAACGGCCGCCGGTTTCGACCCAACCCTTCGATGCCAAGTTGCCCGGGTCCAACTCGAACGGATTGGACGCCTCCTGTAGCGCCATCAATTTGCCGGCGTGGTACACGATGTGCGTGTTGGCGCCGCCGCTCAACACGTTTTCCACGGACGGATCGTTCGGCAACCCCAAGCCGCCGAACAGCGCGCGTCCGGCGGCGTGCTCCGTCAGCCAGCGCGGCGTGCGCACATAGCGGTTGGCATAGCGCGCACGCCCTTCCGCAATCCAAAAACCATGGATCATGCCGTCGCCGAGGAAGGCATGATAATTCGGGCCCGGATCGAATTGCGGATTGGGACCGTTGCGGTACAGCGCACCGCGCAGCCCTTCAGGAATCTTGCCGCGGATTTTGGGCTCCAGGGTCAATTCGATGCGCACTGGGGCTTGATTGCCGCTGAGATGGGGATTGGCGGCAGGCCGTTCGGCGATAGCAATGTTCATGGCGGTCTCTGGCGCTTTAATTTATAGCGTAAATTTACAACGTAAAGTATACTGAAGTCAATGCCTAGGACGCTCTCGCCCGCCGATCTGGACGCTTTCCGCACGCGGCTGTGCGATGTGGCCGAGAAACTGTTCGCGGCACATGGGCCCGACGGGGTCACCATGCGCGAAATGGCCGATGCCCTGAGCGTTTCCTCGATGACGCCGTATCGGTATTTCAAGGACAAGGACGCGATTCTCGCGGCCGTCAGGACCCGGGCTTTCAATCGGTTCGCCGCCGCGATGGAGTCCGAGCGGATGAGGTCCGCGCCGCAAAACGCCAAAGCGAGACCGGCCAATGCTTACCTCGACTTCGCCCTCGCCCACCCGGCGGCGTATCGGATGATGTTCGATATTAGCCAGCCGACGTTCGCAGACTATCCCGAGCTCGTCGCCGCGATGGGCCGCGCCCGGCTCACCATGGGCGCAGGCCTTCGTGAGCTCGCCGCCGCCGGGCGCTTTGAGGGCGATGTGGAGCTGGCCGCATATGTTTTTTGGTCGACGATGCATGGCGCTGTCATGCTCGAACTCGCAGGTTTGCTCGAGGGGAGTAAGCTCGATGCGCGCACGATCGCGAAGCCGGCGGTCGAGGCACTTGGGAAACACTTCGGACTCAGCTGAACCGGATTCGCATGACGCCACTGCATTCGACGCTGAAGCGCGCCCTGACCATTGACGGCCGGGACTACGTTCTGACCTTGAATGAGACGGCGCTGAAACTCACGCTGAAGGGCAAGCGCAACGGCGTTGAATTGCCCTGGGCGCAACTGGTCAACGGCGAGGCGGCACTCGCCGTCGCGCTGCACGCATCGCTCGGCGCGTTCGCGAAGAAGGACAAGGCGCCGGCAGCAGAACCGCCTGCGGCCGCCAAACCGACTCCCGCCGCCACGGCGCCTTCCGTTGCCAAACCGTCTGCCCCGGTCAAATCAAAACGCAAGACAAAGCCCGCGCGGAAAAAGTGACACGGCGCCGCGGAGAAGCATCGTCTTGACGGCGCGTTGGTAGTCCTCTATATTCACCCAAAAGGATGAATATATGTCCGACGCATCGAAGCTCGACAACATTCTAGGGGCGATGGCGGACCCCACCCGGCGCGCAATCTTGCTGCGTCTATCGCGAGGCGATGCGCGCGTGACCGATTTGGCGGCGCCGTTTGCCATCTCGCTGAATTCCGTCTCGAAGCACATTCGCATCCTCGAGCGCGCCCGCCTGATCGAACGCCGCAGGATGGGACGCGAGCACGTTTTGTCGAGAAATCTGCGGACCTTGAACGAGGCCGCCGCATGGATCGAGACACTGCAAGCGAAATGGCACAGCCGCATTGATCGGCTTGAAAAAGCACTGGACGAGGAGGAATCGTGACTGCAACTCAGAAAGCCGTGAACCCGAAGCAATTCGTCATTGACCGAACTCTCAAGGCCTCGGTGGAGAAAGTGTGGAGGATGTGGACCACCAAGGACGGCCTGGAGAAATGGTGGGGCCCGGAGGATTTTAGCTCCACGGTGCGTCATCTCGATGTACGCGCCGGCGGCCGTTTTGAAATTGTGATGACCGCGATGCGGCCGGAGATCATCGCGCAATTAAAGGCCGCGGGCATGGGCGAGAGCTCCGTGGCGAAGGGCGATTACACGGTCGTCGAAGCCAACCGGCGCCTGGTCTATACCAATGCGGTGGATTTTGTCCCCGGCGTGCCGCCGTATACATCAACCACCATCGTCGAGATGACCGCCACGCCGAGCGGCGGGACGCGGCTGATCGTCACCAACGACGTGATGCACGATGAACAGTGGACGGCAATGGCGACGATGGGATGGACGCAACAAATCGGCAAGCTCGAGAAACTAATGAACTGACCTTTGGCAAAGGCCGGCCGCGCCCGCCCCTTACGCACCCACCAGGCGGCAGGGAATGGGCGCGCTTTCATCGAAATAACAAATGGCGCAGATGCGATGATAGCCATCGGCCACGACCAAGGGCACGCCTTGGGTCATGTCGCCGCGAACCAGCAGCACCGGCGGTAGGTCCTTGCCCTTGCGAATTCGCGTCAGATCCGCCTCGACGTGCGGATCTTCGCGCGACAGCAATGGCAAATTACCGGCGCGCAACAGGTCCTTGGCCGCATGCTCGACGGTCTTCGCCTTGCGGAACAACTGCAGCAGGCGATGCGCCTTGGCATCGGGGTAAATGAGCAGGAGAAAACTCAGTGCCCCTTTGTAGTCTTGGGCCTCCGGCTTTTTCTTCCAAACCAGCTTTTGTTTTGACATGGGAGGGCGCACGCGCAGCGGGGATCACCTATTGCCCCGCCAGTCGACGGCGCCAAACCGAGCACTGCCGAGCAGGGTGTAGCCGATACTAAAGGTGCCGACGGTTTGGTGCGATGTCGGCAAGGTGGCGTAGCGCCCGTTGCGGCTCGCTTCCGAGTATCGCAAGGTGATTCCGTGCAAGTTATAGACACGAATCGTCAGTGCCGTGTCGACGCGTGAGATGTCCTCGGAGCCCGTACTCTCGGTGGCCGCGACGCGGCTGACGTAGTACTCGCGAAAAGTCGTGTCGAGTGAAACGCGGTCATCGAGTATCAGGCGAGCCTGCACTTCCCCCTGCGGCGCCAGGCCATAGTGATAATCACGCTGGCCATCGCCCAGCACGCCGGCCTGCGTTACCCCAGCGCCATGGATGACGCCGCCTCCCCCGTAACCTACGCCGAATAGCGCCGTGCCTTGCAGAGCCACCTGCTGCGAGATCCACCACTGGCCGGTAGTGCCCAACGCGGCGGCGGTCGTCGACACACGAAACACTTGCGGCCCGACGTATTCGTACGTGCCGTACAAGCCCCAAATACCGCGATAGTTGGGGCCCAGCGCGTAATCCGTGCCGTACAGCAATCCGCGGCTGAAAACAGTTTCCACCGCGTTGGTGGTGTCGACGCTCAGTTCGAAATTGAAATAGTCGAACGGCCGATCGTAGCTGTAATCGGGTTTGCCCGGCAGTCCGTAGGCCATGGTGAAAATGGCACTCGCGC
>DATNKC010000434.1:0-13257 GCA_035603615.1 Steroidobacteraceae bacterium
TCAATGGCCTGGCGCAGACGCTGATCAAGCTGCTTGCGCCGGGTGTGCCGGATTTTTATCAGGGTACCGAATTGTGGGACTTGAGCCTCGTGGATCCGGACAATCGCAGGCCCGTCGATTTCGCGCTGCGTGCGCAGCTGCTGAAGCGCACGCCGGAACTGAGCGCCGCCGATGCGCTGTCCGATTGGGAATCCGGCCTGCCAAAGCTGTGGATGACGGCGCGCGTGCTGCGCATTCGCGCGGAGCGAGGGGAGGATTTTTCGGCTGCCGCCAAATATCAGCCTCTGGTGGCGCAGGGCAGTCATTTAGGAAGGCTGCTGGCGTTTCGTCGCGGCGAGAACCTCATTGCCGTGGTGCCGCGCTTCACCCTGACGCTCGGGGGCGAGTGGGATGACACGCGATTGCCCTTGCCGGGAGGTTGCTGGCGCAATTGTTTCACCGGGGAATTCGTGCAGCGAGAAGTGTCCCCGGCCGCGCTATTCGCATCCTTTCCCGTCGCGTTGTTGATCCGGGATTCACCGTGATCTTCTCAGTCTGGGCGCCGCACGCGAAGTCGGTCGATCTGCTTCTCGAAGAGCGGCGCATTCCACTCACGCCGGCGGCGCGTGGCTACTGGCAAGCCGAAGTTTCAGCGCATGCCGGACAGGATTACAAATATTCCTTGGACGGCGCGGCCGGCCTGCCGGATCCGCGCTCGCGCTGGCAACCCGCGGGCGTGCATGGCGCATCGCGAGTCCTCGGGGCCCTCGTTCCCGATACGCAAAAGCCGGTTCGCGGCAGCTTCCGGGCGGTGCCGCTCAATGAAGCGATCATCTATGAGGTGCATGTCGGTACATTCACCCCCGAAGGCACTTACGCAGGAGCGCAAGAGAAGCTTCCGCATCTGTGCGAACTCGGTGTGACGCATGTCGAGCTCATGCCTCTGGCGAGCTTCCCCGGCCAACGTGGCTGGGGTTATGACGGCGTCGATCTTTTCGCGCCATTCCCCGGGTACGGTACGCCGGCGGAACTCGCTGCGTTCGTGCGCGCCTGCCATGCGGCCGGCCTCGCCGTGCTGCTCGACGTCGTTTACAACCATTTGGGACCCGACGGCAACTACCTGGGCTCGTACGGGCCGTATTTCACCGATCGTTACAAGACCGGATGGGGCGCCGCGATCAACTACGACGGTCCGCACAGCGATGAGGTGCGGCGCTTCGTGATCGACAACGCGTTGATGTGGCTCAAGGACTATGAATTCGACGGCCTACGGCTGGATGCGGTACACGCCATCTTCAGCTTCGAGGCGGTGCACGTTCTGCAAGAACTGTCGAACGCAGTGAGAGACTTGAGCCAGGAGTTGGGACGGCACCTCGTGCTGATCGCCGAAAGCGATCTGAACGATCCGCGCCTGGTGCACTCCGCGGCGCGAGGCGGGTATGGATTGGACGCGCAGTGGAGCGACGATTTCCACCATGCCATGCATCGGTATTTTACCGGCGAGACCGACGGCTACTATGCGGACTTTCAAGGACTGCGCGATGTGGCGGCGGCGTTGCGCGATGGCTATGTGTATCAGGGTCAGCATTCGGTGCACCGGGGCCGCAGGCATGGTAGGCCGCCTGAGGGCGTCGAGCCGTATCAGCTGGTCGTGAGCGCGCAGAATCACGACCAGATCGGCAATCGCGCGCAGGGTGAACGCCTCAGCAGCCTGCTCGAAATGGAGGGACTAAAGGCCGTCGCGGCGCTCACGCTGCTCTCGCCATTCGTGCCGCTGTTGTTCCAAGGCGAGGAGTGGGGAGCCTCGACGCCCTTTCTGTATTTCACGGACCATGAAGAGGAGTTGGGGCGATTGGTGGCAGAAGGGCGCAGCAAGGAATTCAGCGCGTTTCGTTGGCAGGGCGCGATCCCGAATCCCCAGGAGCTAAGCACTTTCGAGCGCTCGAAGCTCGATTGGTCTGAACTCTCCCAGCCGCGTCACGCCGAACTTTTTGAATGGTACCGGCGGCTCATTCGCCTCAAGAAGGATCGACCTGACTTGCCGCGCGAGAGCCGAGCGGATGCACCTGGACCGAAGGTCAATTTCGACGCCGCCGCGCAATGGCTCACCTTCGTTCATAATGGCATTCTCCTCGCCTTGAATTGGAACGATCGGGCGGAGCGAGTGCCGATGCCGGACGGCGAGTGGAATTTGGTGATGAGATCGGATTCGGGCCAGGCTCTGCTGGTGGACCAGGCGCTGCAGGTGGATGCGATGCCCGCTCGAACGACATTTATCTACATCGGGGGTTAGCTTCGAATGAATTCTTCGGTTTTACGGCAGTTCATCGAGAAAGTTTGGCAGACATCGATCGTCGAGCGGCTGCAGGCCTACATCCGCATTCCCAACAAATCTCCGGCGTTCGATCCGGATTGGGAGCGGCATGGCTACATGGATCAGGCCATCGAAATGATGGCGCAATGGTGCCGCGCCCAGCCTGTGCCGCGCATGAGTGTCGAAGTGCGCCGCTTGCCCGGCATGACGCCGCTGTTGCTGGTGGATGTTCCCGGCGAGTTGCCTGAGTGCGTGTTGCTTTATGGACATCTGGACAAGCAGCCGGAATTTACGGGCTGGCTGCCGGGGTTAGGACCTTGGGAGCCCGTGATTCGCGATGGAAAACTCTACGGACGAGGTGGGGCGGATGACGGATACGCCGTATTCAGCTCTCTCACCGCCATTGCTGCGCTGAAGGCGCAAGCCGTTCCCCTGCCGCGCTGCGTGCTGATGATCGAGGCAACCGAGGAAAGCGGCAGCATTCACCTGCCTGCGCATCTCGATGCATTGGGCGCCAAAATTGGTGAGCCGTCCTTGGTGGTCTGTCTCGATGCGGAATGCGGCAACTACGAGCAGCTGTGGACCACCACCTCGCTGCGCGGCAACTTGGTGGGCAAGTTGAAGGTGCGGGTGCTAACCGAGGGAGCACATTCCGGACTGGCATCGGGGATTGCGCCCACGCCGTTTCGGATTCTCGAGCAGCTTTTAGCGCGCATTGAGAATCCGGACACCGGAGAGATGACGCTCGATGAGCTGCACGCAGAGATTCCGCCGGATCGGCGCGCGCAAATCGGCGCGGCGGCGGCAGTTTTGGGCGCGCAATTCCTCGACAAAATTCCGTTTGCCCCCGGTGTGAAACCGGTATCGGCGGACTCTGTCGAATTGCTGATCAACAACACCTGGTGTCCGTCGCTGGCGGTGACCGGGGCGGATGGGCTGCCGCCATTGAGCGCCGCAGGCAATGTGCTACTGCCGGAGATTTCTCTGAAGATTTCCTTGCGATTGCCGCCGAGCGTCGAGCCGGCCCGCGCCAGCCGCGCGGTCCAGGAAGCTTTGCAGCGCAATCCACCCTATGGGGCACAAGTCAGCTTCGAGCCGGAGTCCTCCTCCGGAGGGTGGAACGCGCCGGCCTTTGCACCCTGGTTCGAAGCCTCGATGCAGCGCGCTTCGAAACAGGTATTCGGGCGCGACGCGGTGAGCTTGGGCGGCGGCGGAACGATTCCCTTCTTGAGAATGTTGGGTGAGCGGTTTCCGCAAACGCAGTTTTTCGTCACCGGCGTGCTGGGTCCGCATTCCAATGCGCACGGGCCCAACGAATTCTTGCATATCGACTATGCGACGCGACTGACCGAGTGCGTCAGTCTCGTGCTCGCCGATTTCGGCGAGCACTGCCGATCACAAGCCTAGCTTGCTCGAGAAGTAGGTGTACTCGCGGGCATGCATTTTTGCGCGTTCATCCGGCGTGGCGCCCGCGCCGTGCCCTCCCTCGATGACCTCGAAGTACAGATAAGGCACGCCCATCGCCGCAAGCTTGGCGGCGAATTTTCTCGCATGTTGCGGACCCACGCGGTCATCCTTCGTCGTCGACCAAATGAGGGCCTCCGGATATTTGACGCCCGGCTGCAAATTGTTATACGGAGAGATCGAGGCGAGAAATGCCCGCTCCGCCGGGACTGAAACGCTGCCGTACTCGGCCACCCAGGAACTGCCGGCGGCGATCTGCTCGTAGCGCAACATGTCGAGCAGTGGAACCTGGATATCGACCGCGCGCCACAGCTGGGGGTGCTGGATGAATTCCACGCCCATGAGCAGGCCGCCATTGGAACCCCCCATGATTCCCAATTGCGCGGAACTCGTGAAGCCTTTGGCAATGAGATCCTCGCCGACGGCGGCGAAATCGTCGTAAATACGCTGACGATGCGTCTTCAGCCCCGCTTCGTGCCATGCGGGACCGAATTCGCCGCCGCCGCGGATATTGGCCAGCACGAAAGCGCCGCCACGTTCGAGCCAAAGCTTGCCCAGTTCCGCCGAATAAGTCGGGGTTCGCGCGTCTAAAAATCCGCCGTAGGCGTTCAAAATCGTCGGTGTGCTGCCATCCATCTTCATCGCGATGGGATGGACGACAAAGTAAGGGATTTTCGTACCGTCCTTCGAGGTGGCTTCAAATTGCTCAACCACGCTGCGCGACGCATCGAATTTGGGCGGCAATGTTTTGACGGTCGTAAGCGTGCCAAGCCCAAGGTCGGCGAGCATCAGCTTGGGGGGCGTCAGAAATCCCGTGATCTGAACGAAAGCTTGCTCGCTGTGCAAATCCGTGTCGATCACATTGACCGAGATATTGTTCGGCAGCTCAAGCTGGCGGCGCGACCAGTGGTTGTTCGGCTCGGGCGTATATGAATAGGCGCGTCCGTTGACATTGTCGAGGCTGTGGACCAGCAAATGTCCACGCGTTGCGCCAGCTTCGACGAAGGCCTCGCGCGCCGTGGGCGCATAGATCAGGGCAGGTTGCAGGTGCTGCGGATCGGCGGAGAGCGCCGCGAGCTCGATCGACACCAATGAACCTTGAGGCAGCGTTGTTTGACCAGAGCGCTTCCAGTCCTCGTGCAGGCTCACGATCAAACGCCCGTCGAGCAGCGTCAGCAGATCAGCCTTCGTCGGCAGATCCAATTTCGCAGGCCCCTTCGGACCCAAGAGAAAATACTCGAACTCGAAAATCGAAACGGCGCGTTGAATGAACGCAACGCTATGGCCCGCGCCGTCGCTCAACGAAATCGGCGTCGCGCCGACGTCATCCGCCGACCCGCGATACACCTCGACGGCGGCGTCGAGCGGCTGGCCCCGCTTGATGCGTTTCACCACAAAGGCATATCCCGAGCGCGTCATTTCGCCCGGCTTCCATTCGCGCGCGAGCAGCAGTGTGTCGGCATCTTGCCAGGCGACATCCTGCTTGCCTTTCGGCAGCAAAAAGCCGCCGTCGACAAATGCTGATTTGGCCACGTCGAATTCGCGCAAAGTCACCGCATCCTCGCCGCCGTCCGACAAGCTGATGATGCAGCGCTCCTGATCCGGCTCGCGGCAGATGGCTCCCTTCCAGAACCAGTTGGCCTTCTCGGATTTCGACAGCGCATCGAGGTCGATGACGGTGCGCCAATTCGGCGTGTCGCTGTGAAAATCCGCTGGGCTGGTTTGACGCCAAATTCCATGCGTATGGTCGGCGTCTTGCCAGAAGTTGAAAATCCGCCCGGCTATACCCTCCGGTTCGGGGATCCGGTCTTTCGCCTCGAGGATCACCTTGGCATCGTGGAACAGCGTTTGGAAACGCGGATCGCGCTCCAGCACCGCGTCGGTCTTGACGTTCTCCGCCTTCACCCACTGCATCGCACGCTCGCTATGCGCCTGTTCCAGCCAGATAAAGGGGTCCTGAGTCCCAGGCGGGGTGGCGGCCAGGCTGGCGTTGAGCGCGGCGCTGAAGGCGAATCCGGAGAGCAGGAGCTTAGTTTTCATCGCGGAAATAATACACGGGCCTCTGGTACGCGCCCCCTGAAAGCGCACCTCGGGGAGGCGCCGCGCGTCGGCTCACGGCTGTTTGTTTGACGTGACGATTATAATTGACACCGTGTCAATTGTTGTCTATGGTTCAGGCCATGTCGTACATCTCCGAGCGTCGAGTGGAAGAAAAGGAGCGTCGGCGCGTTGAAATCCTCGACGCCGCGGAAGCGCTCTACGCCAAGGAAGGCTGGGACCTCGTCACGGTCGATCAGGTCGCCCGTGGCGCGCGCCTGTCGCGCGCCTTGGTCTACGTGTATTTCAAGGATAAGGAAGACATTCTCTTTGCCATTGGCGAGCGGGCGATGTGCCTGCTGCGGGACCGGTTTAGCGCGGCCGCTGCCGCCCACAAGCTGGGTGCGGAAAAAATCGAGGCTATCGGCCGCGCTTATATGGCATATGCGTTTGAATTTCCACATTATTTCGACTTTTGCTCCAAATTTCACGCCCACTCCGGCGAGCCTGAACCCGGTTCTCATGATCTCGCCTGCCGTGCCGCGGGCGATGAAGCGATTGGGATCGTGGTGCAGGCCATCCAATGCGGAATCGCCGACGGCAGCGTTCGCCCCACGATTGGCGACCCGGTCATGCTGGCACTGACCTTATGGTCATTTACCCACGGTCTTGCGCAACTCGCGATGGCGAAGGGTAGCGATATGGCCCGAATCGGCATTGGCATACCGGAACTGAGCAACTACGGATTTGACCTGCTGCGGCGCGTGACAGAGAACACCGCAGGCCCCGCCGAGCGCAAAACGAGCTAATTTTTTTGCCATGTATTTGACACATGTCTAATTTTTATACAGCTGTAAAGGCGCTGGTTGCCGGGGCCGCTCTGCTCCTCGGAGGAACCGCACTCGCAGGAGGAACCGCACTCGCGCCGGCGAAAGAGTTGTCCGGCCCGGCTTTGTCGGTTGAGGATGCGGTGGGCGGATTGGTATCCGATGCCCTGACTGCCAACTTGGAGTTGGACGCCGCCGAGGGCGGGGTCGCGCAGCGGCTCGCCGCGCTCGATCAAGCGCGCGCATTGTATTTGCCTTCATTGGATTTTTCGGCCCGCTACACGGCGGCAAATGGCGGCCGCACCATCGATTTTCCGGTGGGCGATTTGCTCAATCCGGTCTACGCGACCTTGAATCAGATCACGGGCAGTTCGCGTTTCCCCGCGGTTCAAAATCAGGAGGTCAATTTTCAACGCACGCGTGAGCAAGACACGGCGGTGTCGCTGACTCAGCCGCTCTACGATCCGCGCATCAGCTCCGGAAGGATGGCGGCGCAGTCTCAGTACGAAGCGGCCGCGGCCGCACGGATCGCCCTGGCGGCACGCATCGAGCGCGATATGCGCGCGGCTTACTATCGATGGCTGCAGGCGCGCGCGCAGATCGGGATTTTCGATGCCACCCTGGAACTCGCGACGGAAAATCGCCGCGTCAACGAGAGCCTGTTTCGCAACGGCAAGATCACCCGCGATCTGGTTTTTCGCGCCGAAGCCGATCAGCTGGAAGTGCAGCAATCGCAGCTCGGCGCGCAAAACGCCGAACAGCTTGCGCACAGCTACGTGAACTTGATCCGCAACGCGCCCTTCGACCGGGCGCTGCCGAGCGTGGTGGTGGACGATCCCGACATCGATCGGCTGCGCAACGAGCTTGCCGCGCACACCGCACAACCGACCCTTACCCTCGCACCGCTGCAGGACGCCGCCGTTCAGCAGCGCTACGAACTGCGTCAATTGGATGCGATCTCGGCCGCGGCCGCCGCGGGCGAAAAACTGGCGCGCGCCGCGTTCAAACCGAGACTCGCCTTCGCCTTTGATGTCGGTACGCAGGGGGAAACCTATGCCTTCACGCAAGAGGACCGCTACCTGCTGGCCTCGGTTGTCCTGAAATTCAATTTCTTCGCCGGCGGAGGCGATGAGGCCGGCATCGCCAGCGCGCGCGCCGTGGAGCGCCAAGCCCGCGCCAACCGTTCCTTGCAGGAGCAGCAGATTCGCTTCCAAGTTCAGCAGGCGCTGCAAGATCTCGAATTCACTGAAGCGTCGCTCGGAACCGCGGCAAAACGCGTCGAGGCAGCGGCGGGCGCGTTTCGTATCGCCTCGCGCAAACGCGATCTGGGACAAATCAATCAGGCCGAGTTCATCGACTCGCGGCGCGCCATGACGGATGCGCAATTGAATCTCAATGTCACGCGCTTTGCAGCGCTTGGCAGTCTTGCCGAGCTGGAATACGCGCTCGGCGCCGATTCACATCACGTTCCGCCGGAAGGTCAGCCATGACGCAACACATCATGATCATTTGGATCGCTACCGCTGTCGCGACGTTCTCAGGACTGGTGGGTTGCAGCAGCAAGGGCGCGGCTAGCGCGGTCGGGGCCGCGCGAGCGGTGCAGGTCACGCGGGTGCAAATGGCGCTGCTCGACAACACGCTGCGCGCGGTGGGTTTGCTGTCGCCGAAGGATGAAGCGCGATTGTCCTTCAAGGTGGGCGGAGTCATCGAGTTCATCCGGGTCGAAGAAGGTCAGTCCGTCAAGGCCGGTCAGCTCCTGGCGGTACTCAAGCAGACCGAGATCGGCGCGTCGCTCGAGCAAGCGCGCCAGGCCACCGCCAAGGCGCATCGCGATCTTGATCGTGCCAAGGCTTTGCTCGCCGATGGCGTCACGACCGAAGAGCAGGTCCAGGATCTGACCACGGCGTTCGAGATGGCAAGCGCGGCGCAGAGCGGTACGGAGTTCAATGCCGCGTATGCACGCATTGCGGCATCGGTGGACGGCGTGGTGTTGCGAAAGCTGGCTGAAGCCAATGAAGTGGTGCAGCCCGGGCAGACCGTGCTGGTGCTCGGCGGTGCGAACCGCGGTTGGGTGGTGAGGATTGGGCTTGCGGACCGCGATGCCGTACGGACGCACCTCGGCGATGCGGCGCGCATAGAATTCGATGCCTGGCCTGGACGGATCTTCGCGGGCCGCGTCAGCAACATTTCATCCGCCGCCGATTCCGGCACCGGCACTTTCACGGTTGAAGTACAGATCGATGCCGGCGGCGCGCGCTTCGCGCAAGGACTGGTGGCGAAAGTCGCGCTCACGCCCCAGGGCACGGGCCAGGTGGAGGTCATTCCCGTGCAGGCGCTGCTCGAGGCAAATGACAAAGAGGCGGGTGTGTTTGTCCTGGATGAGGGGGCGCCGGTGGTGCATCGCGTGAGCATACAAATAGGGCGCATGAGCGCGGGTCAGATCGAAGTGTTGAATGGTTTGAGCGCGGGCGCGCAAGTCGTCACCGACGGCGCCGCGTTCCTGGAAAATGGCGAGAGAGTGCGCGTGGTCGCTCGGTGAGCATTTGGGCTTTCGCGGTCCGGCGCTGGCAGTTCACGCTGGTGATGTTCGCGCTGTTGATCGCGCTTGGCTTGGCGAGCTTTGCCAACATTGCCCGTTCCGAAGATCCCTCGTTTCCCTTCCCTGCGGCGGATATCAGCGTCGTGTGGCCCGGCGCGAATCCGGCGGACATGGAGCGCTTGATCGTCAAACCGATCGAAGATGCGGTCAATACGCTGGAAAATGTCAAGAAAATACAGAGCTCGGCCTTCGACGGTCTCGCCGTGGTGCACACGGAGTTTTACTACGGCGGCGATCCGGAAAAGAAGCAGGACGAGGTGATCCGCGAGTTCAACCGGATCCGTTCCTCGCTGCCCCCCGATATCACCCAAGTCGACATCCGCAAGGACAGCCCGGGACTCGTCAGCATCGTGCAGATGGCGCTGGTCAGCGATACCGCCAGCTGGCGGGAGCTGAAGGAAAAGGCTGAGAACCTCAAGGATAGTTTCGAATCCGTGCCGGGCGTGCGCACCGCGGAGATTTGGGCGTTCCCCAACCCCGAAGTGCGCGTGGCCATTGACCTGCAGCGCCTCGCGCGGGTCGGCGTGAGTCTCGATCAGGTGATTCGAACGATTCAAGGGCAGAACCAAAACGTGCCGGGGGGTTCGGTCGATGTGGGACTGCGGCGCTACAACCTGCGCACCTCCGGCAGCTACACCTCGCTCGAGCAGATCGCCGATACCGTCGTCGGTGCAGGTGGCGGCCGCGAGGTCAGAGTCCGCGACATCGCCGAGGTCTCCTGGCAGACCGAGGAGCAGACCTACACCGGACGATTCAACGGCAAGCGCGCCGTATTCGTGACGGCAAACCAGAAAGACAACACCAATATCTTCAAGGTGCGTGACGGCATCTACGCGAGGCTGGCGGAATTCGAAAGGACGCTGCCGGCGGACATCAGGCTAGAGCGCGGCTTCGATCAGTCGCAAAACGTTTCCAATCGCCTCGGCCAGCTTGGCGAGGACTTCGCCATCGCGATTGCGTTGGTCTTGCTGACGCTGCTGCCGCTGGGGCTGCGCGCCGCCGGCGTCGTCATGATTTCCATCCCTTTGTCCTTGGCGATCGGCGTGGCTCTTTTGTATGTGGCCGGATTTGGCCTCAACCAATTGTCCATCGCCGGCTTCGTCCTGGCGCTCGGCTTGCTGGTCGATGATTCCATCGTGGTGGTGGAAAATATCGCCCGATACGTGCGTCAAGGCTATGGACGCATGGAAGCGGCGATCGCGGCCACGGATCAAATTTATCTGGCGGTCTTAGGCTGCACGGCCACGCTGGTGCTGGCATTTCTGCCGTTGCTGTTCCTGCCCGAAGGCGCCGGCGAGTTCATCCGGTCGCTGCCGGCGGCCATTCTGTTTACTGTGCTGGCCTCGCTGTTCGTCGCATTGACGATCATTCCGTTTCTGGCGAGCCGGATGTTGCGCGACAACTCGCCGAGAGCGGCGGCTTCCGCCGGAAAAGTGGCGCGATTGATCGGGCACTTCGACGTGCTTGCCGATAAATTGCTGCAGCGGGTGATGCAAATCATTCACAACGTCTACGGGCCGGCGTTGCGCTGGGCGCTTGCCAGGCCGAAGACCACGCTGCTCGCGGCGCTGGGCTTGTTTCTGGTCATCGCTGCGACAATCCCCCTCATTGGTTTCAGCTTGTTTCCCAGCGCAGATGTACCGCAGTTCGTCATCCGGGTCGATGCTCCGGATGGCGCGAGCGTGGAGGAAACCGATCGCGCGCTGCGCTTCGTCGAGGCGCGTCTCGCCGAGCATCCTGAGGTCAAACGCTGGTATACGCACTTGGGCCACGGCACGCCTTTCGTTTACTACAATTATTTCTCACAAGGACGCACGGCCAATCTGGGCGAGGTGTTCGTCGAATTGCGAGCGTTTGATCCCAAGCGCACTCCCAAGTTGTTCGAAGCGCTGCGGGCGCGATTCAGCGACTATGCCGCAGCGCGCATTTCTCTGAAGCAGTTTCAACAAGGGCCTCCGGTCGATGCGCCCGTGGCGATTCGCATCGTCGGACCGGAGATTGAGGGCCTGCGCCGCATCGCGGATCAGGTTGAGCAGGTCCTCAAAGCGACGCCCGGCACGCGTGACGTGAACAATCCTTCGCGGCTGCTGCGCACCGACCTGGACTTAGGTGTCGACACCGAAAAGGCGGGCTTGCTCGGCGTGTCCGCGCTCGAGGTCAATCGGACTGTGCGCCTCGCCGTCGCGGGTCTTGCCGCCGGCCAATTTCGCGCCAGCAACGGCGACGAATATGACATTACCTTGAGACTACCAATGCGCGAGCGGCCGAGCATCGAGGCGTTGGATGCCATCGAAGTCAGCACCAGCAACGGACGCCAGATTCCCTTGCGCGAAATCTCGACCCCGCATTTCCAGAGCGTGACCAACTCGATTACGCGCTACAACCGGGAGCGGCAGGTGACGGTGTCCGCCAATACCCGCCCGGATTTCAATACGGCGCGGGTGACGGCGGAAGTCGTCAGGCATCTCGGTGAGATTGGCTTGCCGCCGGGCTATCGCTTCGTCATTGCGGGCGATGCTGAGGCGCAGCAGGAAAGCTTCAGCGGACTCTTGCCCGCCATTCTCGTGGCGGTCTTCGGAATTCTCGCCGTGTTGGTGCTGGAGTTCGGCAGTTTTCGCTCGACCGCGATCGTTGCCGGCGTCATACCCCTCGGGCTGACCGGGGCGTTGCTGGCATTGCTCGCCACCGGCTATACGCTGTCCTTCACCTCGATCATCGGCATGATTGCGCTGATCGGCATCGAGATAAAGAACTCGATCCTCTTGGTAGATTTTACAAACCAGCTTCGTGAGCGCGGGACGCCGCTCGATCAGGCCATCCAAGAAGCCGGCGAGGTGCGATTCCTGCCGATCCTGCTCACCTCGGCGACTGCCATCGGCGGCTTGACCCCGCTGGCAGTGCAGGGTTCCGCGCTGTACTCGCCGCTCGCCATCGTCATCATCGGCGGATTGATCTCATCGACGCTACTGGCGCGCTTGGTGACCCCGGTGATGTACAAGCTGTTGCCGCCCTCAGTGCAGTCCACCGAGTACGACCCGCGCTTCGCACTCACTTGACGCACGGATTATGTCATGCATGTGTCGGTTGCATGACGCCGACGCAGCCACCACATGGTGAGAACCGCTGGTCGGCCCCATGCATTTAGGACTAGAGTAGCGCGCGTAGGCGGGCACGGCGCGGCTGGGGATGAATACCTACCAATGCGGATGGGGATGAAAACCTACCAATGAAGATGGGGAAGAACTCCTACCAATGCGGCTGGGATGAATACCTACCAAAGGTGTTCGCAACTACAACGAGAACATACGGGGTCAATTCAATGGAGGTCTTATGAGAATCCGCTCAGCGGCAACGAGCGTCGCGCTCGGCGCCCTAATGATTGCGAGTATTGCGCTGGCGCAAAGCGCATCCGCAGCGAAGCGAGCCGAATCGCTCGGCGCTGCAGATCCAAACAGCGTCGCGCATTTCAATGTCTTTCTTCCCCTGACCAATACCGATACGCTTGAAAGGCTGTTGCAGAGTCAGACGGATACGACATCGCCCAGCTACCATCAATGGTTGACCCCCGCACAGTTCAAACAGCAGTTTGGTCCAAGCCCCGCGGTTGTTGCCAAGGCCAAGCAGTTGCTCGAGGCCGCGGGCTTTACGGTCGTCGGAGAAAAAACGCAGAACCTGGAAGTCGAGGGTTCCGTGTCGGCCGTCGAAAGAATGTTCAATACGAACATTGAGCGAGTCCAGATCAAACCCGGCGTCGTCAAACTCGCCTCGGTCGACCGCCATTTGAATCTCCCGCAGTCGCTCAGCTCCTTGGGCGCGGTGATTCCGGAATTCACGGCGCATCTGGCCGCGCATGTGCACTCTCAAGTGGTGAGACCGCTCGCCGCCGGAAGTTCTCTGACCGCATTAAGTCCCCTGGCCGCCCCGTCCGTGGCGCCGCGCTTGGCGAGCACCGACAGTTTCTTTTATGCAAACGATTTGAATGAGGCGTACCAGCTGCCTTCGTTCCAAACCGAAGCTGCGCCGTTTTTTTCGCGGCA
>DATNKC010000435.1:0-2569 GCA_035603615.1 Steroidobacteraceae bacterium
CAGCAGTCCGACGCGTGTCGGGTTCAATCCGACATTTTGGATCACCAGTCCCTCCACCGGCGCTGCCAGAAGTCCCGCCACAATGAAGAAGGCGGCGGATGAAAAATCGCCGGGCACATTGATCTTCTGGCTCATCAGACGCTGCGGCGGATGCAGCCTGATGCGCAGCCCGTCGATGTCCAGTTTCACCCCGCAGCTCGCGAGCATCCGTTCGCTATGGTCGCGACTTACGGCCGGCGCCGTGATCGTGGTCGGCTCCGCTGCATACAAAGCGGCCAGCAGGATCGCCGACTTGACCTGAGCGCTGGCGATCGGCATCTGATAGTCGATGCCCCGCAGGCCCCGGTTGCCACCGATATCCACCGGCGGAGTCCCGTTACGCGTGCGGACATCGGCTCCCATTTCGCGCAGCGGCTTCGCCACCCGCTCCATTGGCCGCTTCATCAGGGATGCATCGCCAATCAGCTGCGAGTCAAATTTCTGTGCTGACAGCAACCCCGTGAACAGGCGCATCGCAGTGCCCGCGTTACCCATATCGAGAGCCCGGTCGGCACCCTTCAGGCCATGCATGCCGGCCCCGTGAATCAGCACGCGAGTTGCGCTGGTTTGCTCGATGCGAACGCCCAGGGCGCGCATGGCGGCGAGGCTCGCCAGGCAATCCTCGCTGGCGAGAAAGCCGCTCACCTCGCTGACGCCCTCGGCGATACCGGAAAGCATCAACGCACGATGTGATATGGATTTATCACCGGGCACGGTCATCGTGCCGGAAACGCGCATCGCCGGATGCGCCTTGAATGCGGCCATCAGAGCACAGCCCGCGGATACGAACCTAACACCTTGAATAACGAGGCGCGCGATTCCAGGGCGGCCAGTGCCTTCGCGACGGCGGAATCGGTCACATGACCTTCAATGTCGATGAAGAACACATAGTCCCACTTACGCTTGCGGGAGGGCCGCGACTCGATTCGAGTCATATTGACCTTGTGCTGCGCCAGTGGCTCGAGCAATTGGGACAATGCCCCCGAATCGTCAGTAGCGCTGGTCGAAACCAAGAGCGTTGTACGGTCCGCGCCGCTCGCGCTGAAGAGTTTTCTGCCTACCACGAGAAATCGCGTGGTGTTATCCGAGCGGTCCTCGATCTCATTGGCGAGCACATTGAGCGAATAGATTTCGGCCGCGGCGCGCCCCGCAATGGCCGCCGTGCCGCGCTCGTCGCGCGCACGCCGCGCACCTTCGGCGTTGCTGGAGACCCCCACCCGTTCGACTTCCGGTAGCTGGTCGTCCAGCCAACCGCGGCATTGCGCCAAGGCCTGCGGGTGAGCGCAAACACGCTTGATGGACTCAAAACCGCTCATTTTTCCCATCAAATAGTGACTGATGCGCAATTCCACTTCACCGCAGATTTTCAGGCCAGAGGTCAGGAACATATCCAGCGTGTGATTCACGGTCCCTTCGCTGGAATTTTCAATCGGCACCACGCCAAAGTCTGCGACTCCGCCCTCCACCTCGTGAAATATCTCGTCGATCGCCGTCAGCGGCAGGGACCGAACAGAGGAACCGAAATGCTTCAGGACCGCTGCCTGGGTAAACGTGCCTTCCGGACCCAGGAAGGCCACCTTCAGCGGTTCCTGCTGGGCAAGACAGGCCGACATGATTTCGCGAAACAGGCGGACGATTTCTTCGTCGCGCAAAGGTCCCTGGTTGCGCTTCAGCGCCATGCGCAACACCTCAGCCTCGCGCTCCGGCCGATAGTAGTCCACCGCCTTTCCCGAAGCCGACTTGGAAATACCCACCAACTGCGCGAAGCGTGCTCGCTCATTTAGCAAGGCATGAATGCGAGCATCGACGGCATCGATGCTGTCGCGAATATTTCCCAAGCCGGCGCCCGCCGGCGTCGCAGGCGTGATCTTGATCTCGGGTTTCGCCTTGATCTTGGGCTTTGCCTTGACCTTCGGCTTCGCGTTGGCGTTGCGGCGCTTCATTGATGTCGGCGCTCGAATTCGTGCATGAACGCGCACAACTTCTCAACGCCCTCGATCGGCATGGCGTTGTAGATGCTGGCGCGCATGCCGCCTACGATCCGATGGCCCTTGAGTCCTTTTAAGCCTGCTGCGGCCGCGGAAGCCAGAAACTCGGAATCGAGGGCGGGATTGCTCAATGCAAAGGTGACGTTCATCCAGGATCGGGAATCGGCGGCGACCGAATTTTGATAGAGATGCGATGCATCGATGCAGGCATACAGCATTGCGGCCTTGGCCTGGTTGCATTTGCCGATCGCAACCACGCCGCCGGCGGCTTTCAGCCATTTAAAAACCAGGCCAGCCATGTACCAGGCAAAAGTCGGCGGCGTATTCAACATCGATTGATTGTCCGCGATCGCCTTGTAGTCAAAGACGTGGGGCGTATCGGGGCGGGCGCGCCCGAGCAGATCCTCGCGCACGATGACGACGGTCAGGCCCGAAGGGCCAATATTTTTCTGGGCACCCGCATAAATCATGCCGAATTTCGCCACCTCAATCGGGCGCGACAAAATGCTGGATGACATATCCGCCACCAGCGGTACGCCGCC
>DATNKC010000436.1:0-3073 GCA_035603615.1 Steroidobacteraceae bacterium
TTGCGCCGGGCGCCAATGCCTTCCCGCAAAACAATGGCTATAACCCGACCGGCATGGTGGGCGCGTTGACCTATTGGGCCGCGAAGGCGATTCGCGAGCAGTACCTGAAGAGTCCGGGCGCCTTGATCCGCACGTAGCGCCGCCATGAGAAAATCCATGCGTACGCTGCTCGTATTTTTAGGCTTGGGTGTTCTCGCCTTCCTCGGCGCCTTGAGCTTCGCGCTATTGCCGACGCATACCCGGCCGATCGCGGCCAGCCTGTCGGCGGCCCCGGATGCCGCGTCGGTCGAGCGCGGCCGATACCTGGCCGTGGCCGCCGACTGCGGCGCCTGCCACACGGCGCCTGGCGGCAAGCCGTTTGCGGGTGGTTTTGCGATCGATTCGCCACTGGGTGCGATTTACAGCACCAACATCACGCCGGACCCCGAATCCGGAATCGGGAAATTCAGCCTCAACGAGTTCGACCGCGCCGTCCGGCACGGGATCGACGATGAGGGCGTGACTCTCTATCCGGCGATGCCGTACCCCTCGTACGCGTCGATGAGCGATGCGGACATCGCAGCGCTGTATGCCTACTTCATGCACGGTGTCGCGCCGGCGGCGGGCAGCGAGCACGCGAATGCCATTCCGTGGCCTCTGTCGATCCGCTGGCCCGTGGCGATTTGGCGCAAACTGTTCGCGCCCTCCCCCGATTCGCCCGCCTTCGACGCGTCGCGCTATGTGGATCCCGTCGTGGCGCGCGGCGCCTACTTGGTTCGAGGCCCTGGTCATTGCGGCAGCTGCCATACGCCGCGCGCGATCACCTTGCAGGAAAAGTCATTGGATGATTCATCGCCTGCCTTTCTCGCCGGAGGACAAGAGATCGGCGGCTGGGTTGCCGTCAACCTCAGGGGCAATGTCGGCGATGGCCTTGGGCTTTGGTCGAAGGAGGAGATTGTTGCGACGCTGCGCACCGCCCGCAACGCGGAGCAGTCGGTTACCGGCGCGCCGATGAGCGATGTCGTCGTGCACAGCACGCAAAATCTGACGGAGGCGGATCTGCAAGCGATGGCCGCCTATCTCAAGACCTTGCCACCGACTTCAGGCGATGCGCCCAAGTTCGCAGCAAATCCGGCGACGGCCGCCGCGCTGGCGAAGGGACAGGAGGCCAATCGCGGCGCGCAACTGTACGACGATAACTGCGCCGCATGCCACCATACCGATGGTGCTGGAAGCCCAAAGGCGCTGCCGCAGATTGCCGGCAACTCCTCGGCGCTTGCCCAAGATCCGAACTCCCTCATCCGCTTGGTGTTGGCCGGTAGCGCCCTGCCCGGCACCACCGCGGCTCCCTCTCCCTTGGGCATGCCGGGTTTTGCTTGGCGATTATCCAACGAGGAAGTGGCGCAGCTGCTGACGTTCATTCGCTCCAGCTGGGGAAATCAGGCCTCGAGCGTGACGGCCGGTGAAGTGGCGCGGGTTCGGGGTTCGCTGAAGCCGCTGACTCTGCCGACGACACCGGCGAATTAGGTGGCGAACTCAACGATGAACACAATCAGTCTTCAAACCACGATTCGAGAGGCCTCCATGAAACGCGTCTTCGCAATTTTCGCTCCCCTGCTGCTCATTGCTTGCGGTTCATCCAACAACGCTCCGGCGCCTGTAGCCGCGGCAATGACCGCGCACCCGGCCGCGATCATTACATTTGACGGCGAGCGCCACACGTGTGTCGTCGCGCTTGCGAGCGAAGCCCAAGGCAGCATTGTTCCGTGCGCGGATCTCGTTCCCTTCATGCGAGACGAGCTTAGACTTGCCAACGGATCGATCTACGACACTCGCACGATCGGCAAATTTGACGCAGCGGAAATGGCCCAGACCACTCAAAAGCTCAACGACGCGGGATACCGATTCAACGGGGGCCATTAGGTCTTAGGCGGCGGCCTTACGCATCATCCATCCTCTGGATGACATCCGGCGCGGCTCGGCTCAATTGTTTACAATGAGCGCCTTTTTCGCGACCCCTGGAAAACTCCATGCTGCAACACTTGAGCGCCGCAATACTTCTGAGCACCATTTCCTTCGCCGGCTTGGCGGACACATCAGCCGGCGGCGATCAGGCCGAAAAAGGCTGGATCAAGCAAAGCAACGAATACACCAACATGCTGCTGAGCGTGCAGCTTGAGCACTCTCCCGAACAAGGTTCGTCGCAGGGGCTGGCGAAATTCGACGATCTCATCTCGAATCCCTCGCGCGCGGATGAAATCGCCGCGCGGCATGAACTCGAGGCCGCGCTGGCGAAGATCAAGGCGGCGCAGGCCACCGTGACGGACAAGAATGTCAAAGAGGATATCGAGATTCTGCAAAAGGCCTTCAATTTGCGATTTCGCGAGCAAGACTTCGAACTCGCGCGCGAGGTGCCGTTCCATAACGCCAGCGCGCGGATATTCCGCGGTTTGCGCGTACTCCTCGACGATCAGGTCCCTGCGGAACGACGTTCCGCCGCATTGGTGCGGTTGCGCAAGTACGCCGGCGTCGAGCCCGGTTACAAACCCTTCACCGACAGGTTGAAAGAACGCGAGCTCGAACAGATCGCAAAACCCAACGTCATTTTCCCGTCGAAGGAACAGGTTGAGATCGATTTGGGCCGCAATTCAAATTATGTCGAGGAAATCGCAACCCTATTTAAAAAATACAACTTGTCCGGCTGGGAACCCGCCTATGCAAAATTGAAAGTGCAACTGGCGGAGTACGACGCCTGGGTCAAGACCGCGATTCTGCCCAAGGCGCGCACCGATTTTCGCCTGCCTCCTGAGAAATATGTTCTCGCATTCGAAAGCTACGGCATCGATATTCCGCCGGCTCAGATTGCCAAGATGGCGCACGCTGCCTTTACGCAGTATCAAAACGAAATGGCGCCATTGGCGGCGCAAGTCGCCAAAGCCAACGGCTATCCGTCCAGCGACTATCGCGCAGTAATCACCGAATTGAAGAAGAAGCAGATCACCGGCGAGGCGATTCTGCCCTTCTTCGAAAATCGCCTGCATGAAATCGAAAAGATCATCGTTGCGCAAAATCTGGTCACTTTGCCGAACCGCCC
>DATNKC010000437.1:0-12202 GCA_035603615.1 Steroidobacteraceae bacterium
GGAAGCGTCGAGGCCCGGAAGAGCGCAGGGCCTCGACGCTTCCTATCCCGCCAGGCCGTTCACGCGGCCGGTCAAACTCACGGTGCCGGAGGACGAGTTTTCGATTGTTACCATCGGTCGGCATGTGATATCGACCGGCCCGAGTTCCCGTCAGGGAGGGCAAGGAGAATCTGGGTACTTCTGCCTTCGTGCCCAGATTCTCCTTGCCCTCCCTGACGAGCACAACGCCAGCCGGTCAATATCACATGTCTACGCCGCAACTGGCGCGCTTTCCGCCGCGAACGCCTCGGCCACGTAAGCCACATTGTCCGGCATGATGCCCGCGAGATTCATGCGGCTGTCGGCGGTCATGTAGATGTGATGCCGCTCGCGCAGGCGCTCGACTGCATCGGGAGGTACGCCGAGCAGCGAAAACATGCCGTGCTGCGTGCGAATAAAATCAAACGAGTCGCCGCCCGTCACTTGCTGCAGGCGGTTGGCCAATAAAGTCCGCATGTCCAGAATCCGCGTTCGCATGGCCTCGAGTTCCTGCACCCACTGCTGTCGTAAGCCAGGTTCGGCGAAGACTCTGGCGGCGATGGCCGCGCCATGGTCGGGCGGCATGGAGTAAATGCTGCGTGCGATGTGCAGCATGTGGGATTGCACCGCATCGGCGCGGGCCGCATTTTCGCTGATGACAATCAAGCCGCCGACGCGTTCGCGATACAGCCCTAGGTTCTTGGAAAACGACACCGCGATGAGCGCTTCGGGCACCCGTTCCGCGATCATTCGGATGGGAGCGGCATCGGCTTCGAGCGAGACGCCGAATCCTTGGTATGCCAGATCCAGGTAGGGGACCAGCTTGCGGCGCAGCAAGAGCTCGGTCACCGCCTGCCACTGTTCGGCGTCGAGGTCAGCGCCGGTGGGGTTATGGCAGCAGGCATGAATCAATATCACAGCACCCTCGGGGGCGGTCTGAAGGCGCTGCAGCATGGCGTCGAACCGCAGCTCGTGTGCGGCGGCGTCGTAGTAGGGGTAGCGCTCGAGTTTGAGCCCGCAGCCTCCCAGCAAGGGGGCATGATTGCCCCACGTAGGATCGCTTAGGTACACCACGGCGCCGGGCGAGGCGGCCTTGATGAGTTCCGCACCCACCCGCAGCGCACCGCAACCGCCCGGACACTGCAGCGTCCGCGCACGCCGATCTTTCCGCGCCGCATGGCCGGCGCCGAGCACCAATTCCTCCAAGGCGCTGTTGAATTCTTCGCGCCCGGCGGCGCCCACGTAAGCTTTGGTCGTTTGAGCCGCCAGAACCTCCTTTTCGGCGCGCCGGACGCATTCCAGAATGGGCGTATTGCCGGACAGATCGCGGTAAACGCCCACCCCGAGGTCGACCTTCTGCTTAAAAGGATCAGCCCGATATTTCGCCATCAAGGCGAGAATGGAATCGGAAACCAGCCGCTCAAGTTGTTGAAACAAAAGTTCTTACCCCTGTCTTAGTTGGAGAGCATTATATCGTTCGCACGAAGCTCACGAAGCTTACCGTCTCCAATATAAGACAGTAGGCCGATGACATTTGGCAGGGTTAGCGTGTACGCTTTAGCCACTCAATAGCGGGAGAGTTACTTTATGGCGCTTTGGAAAGAAAACCCCACGCCCGTACCTGCGGGTTCATCCGTCCCTTCATCGGCGATGGCCCCCGAAAGAAACCCGCCGCCGGAACGGGAACGTCCCGTCAGCGATCCGGGGCTGGCCGTTTCGCCGCGCCGCCCCATGCCGAAAACCGCCGTCGAGGGCGGCGAGTCGGTGATTGCGGCGAACCTATCGATCGAAGGCAAGATTGAAGGCTCGGGAAATGTGCGCATGGCGGGCCGTTTCAAGGGCGATGTGCGCATTGACGGGAATTTCACCATGGATAGCGGCGCCCACCTGACCGGCCAAGTGCTGGCGGGCATCGTGGTCGTCGGGGGCGAACTGCAGGGCAACATTGAATCCGCCAAGCGAGTCGATGTGCTCGAGGGCGGCGTCATCGTCGGGGACGTGAAGGCCGGCTCCATCACGGTGGCGGCCGGCTCGCGCATGCGCGGGCACGTCGAGTTCGGCTGGGAAGACGAGAAAGGGAAAATTAAGGGTCTCGTCAGCAACGGCAGCTAGGAGCCCCTCTCATGAGCGTCGCTCGCCAGAGCACACTCGGCGCGACCCGGGTATGTCCGCACTGTAAGGCCACGGTTTTACAAAGTGCGAACATTTGCCCGGGGTGTCAGCACCACCTGCGCTTCAACACGGTCAACGCAGAGCCGGCCGTCAAAGCGCTGTCGGCCATGCGCATCGAGGGGACGATTCATCACCCCGTGCGCGGCGAGCAGTGCGAGTACTGCGTGGTGATCGCGATTACCAACGAAAAGGGTGAAAAAATCACGCGCCAGGTCGTGGGTGTGGGCGCGCTTCAAGCCGGCGAGCGGCACAACTATAGCTTCTCGGTCGAGCTGGTTCCCGTGCGCCCACTTCCGAAGATCCCGCCCCCCCGAAATTAGCTACCGTTGATTGCTGCCTTCAATGGCGATGAAGCGCAGGAACTCGGCGCGCGTGCTGGCGTCCGCGCGGAAAGTGCCGAGCATTTTGCTCGTCACCATGGACACGCCGCGCTTGTGGACCCCGCGCGTCGTCATGCATTGATGAACCGCGTCAATGACGACGCCCACACCGCGGGGCTTGAGCACTTCGTTGATGCATCCCGCGATCTGCGCCGTGAGTTTTTCCTGGACCTGGAATCGGCGGGCGTAACCGTCGACGACACGCGCCAGCTTGCTGATGCCCACCACCCGATCGCTCGGCAGATAGCCGATATGCGCGCGCCCGATAATGGGCGCCATATGATGCTCACAGAACGATTCGAACGCGATATCGCGCAGGACCACCATTTCGTCGTAGCCTTCGACCTCCTCGAATGTACGGCGCAGATAGGCGCCGGGATCGCTGGTATAGCCTGAGAACCAGTCGCGATACGCGTTCACCACCCGTTTCGGCGTTTCTCTCAGGCCCTCGCGCAGCGGATCTTCGCCGGCCCAGCGCAATAGAGTTTGTACCGCTGCTTCCGCGGCGGTGCGGGTCACTGTGCGATTCTTCTTTTTAGCCATTACGAATCTCCAAAACGGAACGCGAAAGCGCCACGCGCCAAAACGCGGCATACGATAGCATGGGGCTCAAAGGCCCGACCCTCGTGACCTTGGGAGAATAAGTTTTGAAATATCGTATTGGCGCCGGCGGCCTTGCCGCGGTTCTTGTCGGTCTGTGCGCGCACGCGGTCGGGCCCGCGGCTTCCGAAGGCGATGCCGTCACGCGCAAAAACGCGCACGACATTTTCAAGCAGCTCATTGAAATCAATACCAGCGACTCGGTGGGAAGCACCACCGTGGCTGCGGAGGCCATGGCGAAACGATTGTTGGATGCGGGATTTCCCAAGGCGGACGTGGTCGTGCTGGGACCCAATGATCGCAAGGGCAACATGGTGGCTCGATATCGGGGTAAGGCCGGCTCGAAATTGAAGCCGGTTCTGATCATTGGACACTTGGACGTCGTTGAGGCGAAGCGCGAGGATTGGAGCACCGATCCATTCCAGTTCGTCGAGAAGGACGGCTACTTCTATGGCCGCGGAACCCAGGACATGAAGGACAGCGACGCCATCGCCGTGACCGACTTCATCCGCATGAAAACGGAGGGTTTCGTCCCCGACCGCGATATCATCCTGGCGTTGACGGCCGACGAAGAGAACGGCAAGTCCAACGGTGTCGACTGGCTGCTCAAGAATCACCGCGAACTCATCGATGCCGAATTTGCCTTAAATCCCGACTCGGGCGGCGTGCGGCCGGACAAGCCGCAGATCGTGGGATTTGAGGCGACCGAGAAACTCTACGGTGACTTTCAGGTCCTCGCCACCAACCCCGGTGGCCACAGCTCGCTGCCCATTCCCGACAACGCGATTTACCACGTGGCCAATGCGCTCGCGGCCTTGCAGAAGTGGACTTTCCCCTTCGAGCTGAATGCCGTGACGCGCGAGTATTTCGCGCAAATGGCCAAGATCGAGACAGGCCAGACGGCCGCTGATCTTCGCGCCATTTTAGGCACGCCGCCCGATGCAAAAGCGGTTGAGCGACTATCGCAGGATACGCACATGAACTCCATCATGCGCACCACCTGCGTCGCGACCATGTTGAGCGGTGGTCATGCGCCCAATGCATTGCCGGGGCGAGCCGAAGCCAATGTGAACTGCCGCATTTTCCCCGGCCATTCCCAGGAGGAGATCCGGCTGCAGCTGGTCAAGCTGTTCAACGATCCGAAACTCACCGTGCGCTACCGCAGCGACACCGGAGAGTTGGCGGACCATGGGTCGGATCGCAAAGCCATGGCGCCGCCGCCGCTGCGCGAGGATGTCATGAATTCGCTGCGCAGCGTATCGGCGAAGTTATGGCCGGGCTTCGTGGTGCTGCCAGTCATGGAAGCCGGTGCCTCGGACAGCATTTACACCATGAACGCCGGAATCCCGAGCTATGGCATTTGCGGGGTGGCCGTCGAACGTGCCGACGACAGGGCGCATGGCAGGGATGAGCGCCTCAGGATTGACGCCTACTACACGGGCGTCGAATTTTATTACGAGTTCTTAAAGGCGCTCACGACACCTGCGGGTTGAATCCCCATGGCCGACATAAAGCATGTCTTTGTGCTCATGCTCGAGAATCGTTCGTTCGATCACCTGTTCGCATTCTCCGGACGAAGGGGCGTTCCGCCTCCCGATGCAAACTGGGGCATGACCGCGGATGCGCCGGATCGAGCGCCGCTCGATCCGCCGCACGAGTTCGAGGACGTGGCGGCGCAACTCGGCGGAAATCCGCCCATGTCGGGATTTGCGCGCCAATCCTACTGGAACGTCTCCAGGCAGGGGTTTGGCCCCGGCGCACTGCCGATCTTGAGCACGCTGGCCAATCAGTACTTCCTGTTCGACAACTGGTATTCCTCGATGCCGGGGCCTACCTGGCCGAATCGATTTTTCGTGCACGCGGGTTCTTCGGGCGGACTCGATAACAGCCCGTCGGCGGCCACCACGATCGAGGGCGAAACCATCGACTCATTGAGCTTTAGCTTTCCGAACGGAACCCTCTATTCATGCTTGCAGCAGGCGAATCGCACCTGGCGTGTGTACCACGACGATCTGTTTCCCCAGGTTCTCGCGATCAAGGACATGATCGATCCTTTTCGGCTGAATTCCGGGCAGTTCTCCTGGCTTCGCGTGGGCGAGAAGCAATTCTTCATCGACGATCTGGCCGACGGCTTCGATGTCGATTACACCTTCATCGAACCCAATTACGGGTTGGCGACGGGCGGATTCGCGAGCGGCAATTGTCAGCATCCGGTCGGCTCCATGGCCGCCGGCGAAGCCTTCATCCAATACGTTTACGAAGCCATACGAAATTCACCCGTCTGGCCGCAAAGCCTGCTGATCGTCACGTATGACGAACACGGCGCTTTCTTCGATCATCAGAATCCGCCCGCCGCGCTTGCGCCGAATGACGGAACGCAGAACCACGGCCGGGCCGAGAATCCGCAGAACTTCGCGTTCGATCGATTGGGTGTTCGCGTCCCGGCGGTCGCGATTTCGCCGTGGATTGCGCAGGGAGGACTCGGCAGTCAAGCATTCCCAGGCCAAGTGTTCGATCACACCTCGATCATCAAGACCGTGACCAGCCTGTTTGGCGTCACCGCGAGTCTCGGAGCGCGCGCTCAAGCAGCCAATGCTTTCGATTCCATTTGCTCGCTGTCCGCAATGAGAACCGATGGCGACGCGATCTCCTCCATGCTTGGGCAACCTGTCCCGGCTGCGACTGTAGCCTCCGCCGCGCCGGCCCCCGAAATGCCTGATCACGCCACGAACGCGTTCTCGAGAATCGCCATGAGCCTCGATCTTTCCATGAAGGCTGCCACTCCGCTGCCGCCCGTGGCGGTCACGCATCCGACGTTTGCCGTGGACGCGACCCATGGGCAACTTCTGCCGCATGCCATCAACGCCGGCCGCACCAAGGGGCAGGCCTTGGACTATATTCAGGCGGTCGCGGCGCGGGTCGAGCGGCTGCGGCCGGCGAAGTCATCACCGCCGCCACCCTGAACTGCTTGCGTCATTGCTTGACTTGCGGAACCGCCTGTCCCGTAACGCCGCTGCGCGAAAATTCGAACTGCACCAACCACTCACGCGCGGACTGACTGTCCTCCGGCACAAACTTCCACTTTCTTGCGGCGTCGCTTGCGAGCCGCGCAAAATACTTGCTCGAACCGTGAACCTCCAGATTCTCGGCGACGACATTGCCGGCGCGATCGACCGTCACGCTGACCGCAACTTTAATTTGGCCATGGATCGACTCGCGCGTGCTGTGCGAGATGGCGGGAAACTCTTCGTGCAGCACCGGTGATCCTGCGCTCTGAACCGGTGCCGGGGATGGCGCCGGTGCGGGCGCGAAGGATTGTTGCGAAGCAATCGGCGCCGCGACGGGCCGCGCGGAGTCATGGGGTCGCAACATCCGGCCGCCGCCCCAAACCAAGAGCAGCACCAGCCCCACTGCGGCGACGGGGACCAGCCAGCGCGGGTAGGGCATTGAAGCCGGTCGGCGGGGCACCGCCGGTGGAGGCGGCGCGCGAGTCGGCGCGAGAGTCGAGGCAGGCGGAGGAGTGGAAGCCGGCCGCGCGGACACCTCCGGCAGCGGCACTTGGAGTGCCAGGGGCACCTGAGTGGCGGGCACCTGAGGGGCAGTCACCTCAGCGGCGGGCACCTGAGTCGCGACCCCCTGAGGGGCAGCCACCTCAGCGGCGGGCGCTGGCGGCGTCGCTTCGAGTGCCGGGTCGATTAAGTTTCGCAGCTCAGAAACCGTGGGACGGTTGCCCGGCTCCGGGCTCAAACAGCGTCGCACGGCATCCGCGAGTTCCGGAGAAAGAGTCGCCGGCAATGAGAGACCCTCTGGGCGGGCCTGCAACTCGGGACGGGTCTGCGTCAGCGCCTCAACAATCGTGGCGCCGAGCGCTCGCATGTCGCCGGCAAGGTCAATTCCGGCCGCATCACCGGCCTCTCGAATCGTATCGCTGGCCAGTTTCAGCTGATCATTGACGACCAAGAAGTTCGGCGCCTTCAGCTGGCCCTGCACCAGGTTTTGACGGTGCAGGAAGGCCAACGCATCGAGGGCGGGGGTCAGCATTTCCCGTACTTCGTCTACCGTCAGAGCGCGATGCGGCAGGATTTGCGCGAGGTTTTGCTCAGCATATTCCGTGACCACGAAAAGAAACGGATGCCCGCCAAGCTTGCAGCGCCCCGACTCGAGAACGCGGATCAGGTGCGGATGAGACAGGGACGCGGCTAGGTGCCAGCGCGAGAGCTGTCCTTCGGCGCGTGCCGTGTCCGCCGGAATGATCTTAATTGCGGCAGATCCCAGGCTCCGCGCTCTGCATTCGGTAAGAAATACAACGCTGTGGTTCGATCTGCCCAAAAAGCGGCGCAGGGGAAAGATGCCGTTGACAACCTGGCTCTCCCACTTCGTCCAGATCTCGGTCTCGGTCATCGTTTGGCCTCCAGACCCAAGAACTCCCATGAACCTAGCAAGATATCATCAAGAACTGCACAAGGGCCGCCGGCCGATGTCAGCGTTTAACGACAAATCGATCAACGGCTGACCGGGTGCTCCTCAGAACTTACAGGCCCCGAGGTTCTCAAATGCCATAATGATCGTAGCAAAGACAACACGCGAGCGGTCCATGGCGATTTTACAGTTGGTCGATGCGCGGCAGCGTGATCTTGGGGGCTTCGTGGTACGCCGAGTGTTGCCGGCCCAAGGGCGTCAAATGGTGGGCCCATTCATTTTCTTCGATCACATGGGTCCTACGCAATTCGAGTCGGGTCACGGGATCGACGTGCGGCCGCATCCGCATATTGCACTCGCCACGGTGACTTATTTGTTTTCCGGCTCGCTCGAGCATCGCGACAGTCTCGGCAACGTGCGCGAGATCCGTCCCGGTGACGTCAACTGGATGACCGCCGGCCACGGTATCGCGCATTCGGAGCGCACACCGCACCTTGCGCGCGCCGCGGGCGAGATGATCCACGGCATCCAAAGTTGGGTGGCGATGCCGGATGGTCGTGAGGATGACGAACCGAGCTTCGCGCACTACCCGGCGAGCGTGATTCCACAGCGCCGGCTCGACGGGGTGACGCTCTCGGTGATCGCGGGCGAAGCCTTGGGGTTGCGCTCCCCGGTCGTCACGGCTTGGCCGACGCTGTATGTGCATGCGTGGTTTACGCCAGGGGCGGTGTTGGAGGTGCCGGCGGAGCACGAAGAACGTGCGGTGTACGTGGCACAGGGTGAACTCGCCCTCGATGAAGGCAAAATTGTCGAGGGTCAACTCGCTGCGCTCGCGCCCGGGGTAAAAATCCGATTGCGCGCCAATGGCGAGGCGCGCGCCATGCTGCTGGGCGGCGATCGCTTTGCCACGCCGCGCCATATATGGTGGAATTTCGTCGCCTCCTCTCAGGAACGCATCGAACTCGCCAAAGAGCGGTGGGCCAACCGTGAATTTCCGCCCGTGCCGGGCGAAACGGAATTCATCCCGCTGCCTTCGCACTGAGTGGATGGGTCCTCTCGATTTTTTTAATTGCCATTACCAGGAGACTTCAATGAGCGATAAAACCGCGACGGTGCATTGGGAGGGTCGGGGCAAGCAGGGGGTGGGCAGGATCAGCACCGAGACCCAAGCGCTGAAGTCCTATCCGTACGGCTATGCCAGCCGTTTCGAGGATGACAAGCGCGGGACAAATCCCGAGGAACTCCTGGCAGCGGCGCATGCGGCCTGCTTTACCATGGCGTTTTCCTTTGCTTGCGATGCGGCAGGATTTTCCACGGCGGCCGTGGATACGCAGGCTGCCGTGCGGTTGGTGCTGAAGGGCGGCGGCTTCTCGATTGAGCACATCGGACTGAAGCTCGAGGCCAGCGTGCCGGGAATCGACGAGGCGACTTTTCAAAAAATCGCCGCCAAGGCAAAACAGGATTGCCCCCTGTCCAAGGCGTTGGCCAGCGTTCCGGAGATTTCGCTGACGGCTGTCCTGAAAAATTAAGTGATGAGCCGTGGCCGCCGGAACGTGCGCAGCAATCCGATGACCCAGCCGATGGCGATTCCCATGAACACGAGCAGGCCGCCCATGACCAGCTGATTGGACAGACGCGGCGGCACGTTGCGATGCGCGGCCAATTCCAGCCAATGCATGTAGCAAACCATGGCAACCATGAGACAACCGAACCAAACGCCATGCGAAACCAGCAACGCGCGTGTCTGCCCGATGCGTTCCGGCGCGAGCCAGTAATCCCGGTTCGGCAATTTCATGTCGCTGGCTTTCGAATAGATCCAGCTCAACAGCGCGACCATGACGATCGGGAATCCAACGCCCATCCCAAACACGAATTTGGTGTAAAACGCGCGGGTCATGAAGGTGGTGGGAAAGCCCGCGCCGTCGAAATGAGAAGCGACCATGGGCGGCAGGCTCGATACGGTATTGGAGAAATACAAAATCGCGAACAGCAATGCCAGCGCAAAGGCGATCCAGGGAATTTTATTCATGCTTGCAAACACCATGGCAGGGGAAAAAGCGAATCATGCGGGCACCGCACTCAGTATCTCCGCGATCAATGCCGCGCCTCGATACGCGAAGCCCGTATAAATCTGCAACAGATTCGCGCCGGCGCGCAAGCTCGCGCGGGCGTGTTCCGCGCTGACGATGCCGCCGACGCCGATAATCGGAAAGTCGGCACCGAGTTCGGACCGTAACTGGGAGATGATTTTGACCGAGGCGGGATGCAGCGGCGCGCCGCTCAAGCCGCCGCGTTGCTCCGCCGCGGGCGGCGGCTTCAGTACGCTCAAGTCCGTCGAGGTATTGGTGGCGATCACGCCGTCGAGCTGCAGCGAGCGCACTTGGCCGGCAAGCGTGGAGAGCTGCTCCGCGCTTAAGTCGGGCGCAACCTTCACGAGCAGGGGAACGCGTCGCGCAAAGTGCTGCTGTAAGGTGATTCGCTCCTCGAGCAACGTGCCTAGGATGCGCTGCAGCCCATCGCGAGCTTGCAATTCGCGCAACCGCTCGGTGTTGGGGGAGGAGACGTTGACTGCCACGTAGTCCGCATACGGATAAACCTTGCGCAAGCAGACTACGTAGTCATCTTGCGCATTCTCAATGGGCGTATCGAAGTTCTTGCCGATGCTGACACCGCGAATTCCGCGGTAACGCGCCCGCGCGAGCCGGGAGACCAAGTGATCGACCCCCTTGTTATTGAACCCCATGCGGTTGATCAGCGCGTCGCTGCCTGGAATTCTGAACATGCGGGGCTTTGGATTGCCGGGTTGCGGACGCGGCGTGACGGTGCCGAGCTCAATGTGGCTGAATCCCAGCGCACCGAGTGCATCCAGATAGTCGCCGTTCTTGTCGAAGCCGGCCGCCAATCCTAAGGGATGAGAAAACTGCAATCCAAAGCTCTGAACCGCGAGCGTCGCCGGTATCGGCAATGCCGGCCACAGCGGCCGCATGCATTTCAGGGCCGCCAATCCCAAGTCATGCGCGAGTTCGGGATCGAATTGCCGCAGCAGCGGCAGCGCGGCATGCGACATGGCGGCTGCTGCTCCGTTCAAACGTATTTCCATGTTGCCAGGGCGCCCAAATAAAAGCAGGCCTCCGTGACCAGCTGCGTGGCATCCAGCCTGTCGCCGGAGGCGCTGATTCTTTTGTATTTGAAGAAGGCGATGAACCCCATTCCCGCGACAATGGCGGCCGTCAATCCAATGAGGCCCGGAATGCCGAGCAACGCCGCGGGCGCGAATCCGATCAGTAACGCCAGACCCAAGGGTCCGTGACCGATTTTCGGCGCCGACTTTTCACCCCGCGTAGCCATGACGGATACGAGCAGCGCGAAGCTGGCGGCATAGCCTGCGATCATGATCAATGCCAGCGCAACATTAGGGGGAGCCGCAAAAGGCAGCTTGGCGGCGGACAAGGCCATCAGGGCGTTGAACTTGATGAGCAGGCACAGCACGCGTCCCAAGAGATCCAGCCGCGTGGTCGGCAGCGCCCGAAACTCGGTGGTCAGCAGCGCCGTGGCGCCCATCGACAAGATCACGGCGACGCTCGAAGGCCAAACTTGGAGCGCCAGCCAATAAATTGCACCGCCTACAGCCCCGATGAGTATCCCGATCAACGGCGCGAGTGGGCCGGTCACGCGCACGTGGTACAGGCCCGGGGGCTCATGCCCGTTTGCGCTCGAAACTGCTCGGCGCTGCCAGCGTGGCGCGCAAATAATGACCGGTATAAGAAGCTTTGTTGGCCGCTACCTGTTCGGGTGTGCCGACGGCAATGATGCGTCCGCCGTTATCGCCGCCCTCGGGCCCCAGGTCCACCACCCAGTCCGCGGTCTTGATGACATCGAGATTGTGCTCGATCACGATGACCGTATTGCCCTCATCGCGCAGGCGCTGCAACACCACGAGCAGCTGCGCGATATCGGCGAAATGCAGACCCGTGGTCGGCTCATCGAGAATGTACAGCGTGCGTCCGGTGGCGCGTTTCGAGAGTTCCTTCGCCAACTTGACGCGCTGCGCCTCGCCGCCGGACAAGGTCGTCGCGCTCTGTCCCAAGCGCACGTACGACAGGCCCACATCGAGGAGCGTCTTGAGCTTGGGCTGCACCGTGGGTACCGCCGAGAAGAACGGCAGGGCGTCCTCGACCGTCATTTCAAGCACTTCTTGAATGTTCTTGCCTTTGAAGCGGACTTCCAAGGTCTCACGGTTGTAGCGCTTTCCCTTGCACACATCGCAAGGCACATACACGTCCGCGAGGAAATGCATTTCGACCTTGATGACACCGTCACCCTGGCAGGCCTCGCAGCGCCCGCCCTTCACATTGAAGCTGAACCGGCCCGCTTCGTAGCCGCGCGCGCGCGACTCGGGCACGGCGGCGAAGATCTCACGGATCGGCGCGAACAAACCGGTGTAGGTGGCTGGGTTGGAGCGCGGCGTTCGCCCAATCGGGCTCTGATCGATTTCGATCACGCGGTCGATATGCTCCAGGCCTTCGATGCGATCGAAGTGCGCGCTACCGGCGGACGCGTGGTTCAATTGCGTGGCGACCGCGCGAAACAGCGTGTCATTGATCAGGGTTGAT
>DATNKC010000438.1:0-2139 GCA_035603615.1 Steroidobacteraceae bacterium
CAGCAGTATTCCGGCATGATCGCCGGTGAATGGCCGGCCGGTGCGATTGGCGCCGTGCATGCCAGGCGCCAGCCCGACGATCAGCAAGCGTGCCCTGGGGTCACCGAATGCCGGGACCGGCCTGCAGTAATAGCCCGGCTCGTTCTCGCGCACGGTGTCGAGGAAGGCGGCCAGGCGCGGACAGCGCCGGCATTCGGGATCAAATATGCTGTACATGGTGGGCAAGCGGGGCGCCATTCTCACTGGCACATAAAAAACGGGCTACGCGGAAACTCCGCGTAGCCCGCCGTCGATCACGCGCGGCATTTGGACTAACCCGAGCGCAACCCAACCTTGCCCCGGAACACCAGGGCCGGAACCCGTCAGACTCATTGCGACCCGAAAAATTCCGCGCAATTCGTCGTCAATTGTTTACTTGTCGTCCGAGCTTGGGGGCCTCGCGACACTCAATCTCAAGAAGGCGGGAAAAGGTTTGCGAGTGAGAATAGCATCTGCGCGCATCGAGGCAAGCCGCGTTTTTAAAAATCGTCGCCGCTAATCTAGATATATTCTGTGTATATCCTGTAATTTATTGATTTTTATAATAAAAAATACAGAAATAATTTTCAAAAAAAACGTGCAACGGCGTGCTAATCCGCGGCTTTGCGCGCCTTGCCGCCGCGCCCGTTGGCGCGGGCTCTGCGGGCGATCAGCATGGCCAGTTCCAATGCCTGTTCGGCATTCAGACGGGGATCCACTTGCGAGCGGTATGCACGCACCAAATCGGCCTCCGCCAAGCCTCGCGCGCCGCCGATGCATTCGGTCACATCCTCGCCGGTTAATTCGATGTGCACTCCGCCGAGCATGGAGCCCTCCTCCTCGTGGATGCGGAAGGCGGACTCCACCTCCCCCAGAATATTGTCGAAGCGGCGGGTCTTCACGCCGCCCGCGGTAGTCTCCGTATTACCGTGCATGGGATCGCACACCCAGAGCACCTGCGAACCGGTGGAGCGCACCGCGCGGATCATGGCGGGAAGTCTTTGCTCGATGTCCTTGACGCCGAACCGGTGGATGAAGGTCAAGCGGCCCGGTTCGTTCTGCGGGTTCAGCACTTGAACGAGTTCTTGCAGCCATTCCGCGCTCATCGCGGCACCCACTTTCACGCCGATGGGATTGGCGATGCCGCGAAAGTATTCGATGTGCGCACCGTCGATGTTGGCCGTCCGCATCCCTATCCACGGCATGTGCGTCGACAGGTTGTACCAGTGCTTCTGGCGCTCGATGTAGCGAGTCTGTGCCTGTTCGGACAGCAGGTGCAGCCCCTCGTGGCTGGTGTAGAAATCGCCGCGTGTGGCCGCATGCACGCGCTGCCCGCTCATGGACTCGAAGAAGTCCAGCGATTCGGCGATGGAGTCGACGATCTTTTGATAGCCGTCGTGCAGCGCCGCGTGGCGCAAGAAGCTCAGATCCCAATACTCCGGATGATGCAGGTCGGCGAAGCCGCCGTCGATCAGCGCGCGCACGAAATTCAAGGTCAGCGAGGCGCGCTCGTAGCCGCGCAGCAGCAGCTCCGGATCCGGTTCACGCTCGGCCGCCGTGAATCCCGGCCGATTGACGTTGTCGCCGCGATAGGACGGCAGGGTCACGCCGTCGCGTGTTTCGGTATCGGCCGAACGCGGCTTCGCGTACTGTCCGGCGAAGCGGCCGACGCGGATGATGGGCTTCTTCAAGCCCTGCAGCAGCACCAGGCTCATCTGCAGCAGTATCTTCAGACGCCTGGCGATATTGTCGGACTCGCAATCCTCGAAGCTCTCGGCGCAATCGCCGCCCTGCAGCAGGAACTGCTCGCCGCGTTGTGCCTGGGCCAGTTTGGTTCGCAGCGCCTCGACTTCCCAGGAGACCACCAGGGGCGGCAGCCGGCTCAACGAGCCCACGGCACGCTCCAGCGCCACCGGATCGGAGTACTTGGGTTGCTGGGTCGCGGGGCGGCTGTGCCAACTGGCGGGATGCCAGTTAGTCAAGGCGGGACTTTTCGACATGCGGCAATGCTAGCGTTGTGGGCCAACCCAAGTCAAAATGCGCGCCCTATCCACGGGGCTGATTCGCCCCCAATATCCTGATTCAGAGCATTGGCCGGTACAACTTTTGGAATTTCATCAT
>DATNKC010000439.1:0-2495 GCA_035603615.1 Steroidobacteraceae bacterium
AAAATTATTCGCGGCATCGAGTTTGGCGGTCGCTGCTTTGCTCATGAGCGCTGTGTCGTTCGGCGCCACGTCGGCCGAAATTGATCAGCGCGTGCACGCCGCGATGCATCAGTTTTATCAACTCAATCCGCAGCACAAAGATCTGGTCGGACGAGCCAAGGGCGTTCTGGTATTCCCGCGCATCACCAAAGGCGGCGTCGGTGTCGGCGGTGAATTCGGTGAGGGAGCGCTGCGCATCGACGGCAAAGATGTTGCCTACTACAGCATCTCGTCGGCCTCGGTCGGGTTGACGCTGGGCTTGGCGAAGCGCAAAGAAGTCATCTTATTCATGACGCAGGAAGCGCTGGATAAATTCACGACTAGCCATGGTTGGACGGTCGGGGCGGACACGAATGTCGCCGTGCTGTCAAAGGGTGCGGGTGGCGACTATGACACCCAGACGCTGCAAAGACCGATCCTGGGCTTTGTGTTCGGCGAGAAGGGTCTGATCGGAGACGTTTCGCTCGAAGGTTCGAAGGTTACCAAGCTCGATAAGTAGAAGTGAATTCGCTAGGCGGAAGTTAGCGGCTCCGGCACCTGATGCTCAGGTGCTGGAGTCGCTGTTCGACATCTCGCCGTGGGCAGCTGTTCCCAGGTACACTGGCGTGCTTGCCCCGATGGCGAAATTGGTAGACGCAACGGACTTATAAAAATTGAGCGGCAGCGGCGGAAACGCTCTGCTTGAATCCCGTCAAAGTCGGCGAATCCCCGGGAAGTCCCGAGGCAACACCGAGCCAATCCGGAGTGCCTTAAGCAGCCGGCAGGTGTAGAGAGTGGACGGCGGGGACCTAAAGGCAGTTCTGATGGACTCTCATGGTCGTGGCGCACTCCAGACCCCAAACGCGCCTTGGCGCGGCGGCGAAAGCCGTAGTAGGTACGAAAATCCGTTGACCGAAAGGTCATGCCGGTTCGACCCCGGCTCGGGGCACCAGCCTTGATTCTTCGGCTACAGTGCCAGCCGCTCAGGCGCCGGCACACACCAGATATCGATTGGGCCGCGACGGCCGCGCAAGGCAAACTGCGGCAGCTGCAGGAATGACGTGGATGCGCGACTGCCTTGGGTCTCGGGGGAGACGCTCAAGGCCGCCGCGACCGTGCACGAGAACAATACCTCGCCTGCGCGGGCACGGCTGCAAAGCCGCGCGGCGACATTCACCGTATCGCCCACCAAGGTGGTGAATCTGCGCTTCGGCGGACCCAGGACGCCAAATGCAACCTCCCCCAGGTGCAGTCCGATGCCGATTGCCGCATCGATCGACAGTTCGCTGCGCCAACGGTCGGCCACCACCGCGAAACCTTCCAACATCGCATGGCCTGCGCTCAGCGCCTGAGAGGCGCCGCCATTGGTCTCGGCATTCATTCCGAAGCCCGCCATGATCCCGTCCCCTGCGATATGGTAGACCGTGCCGCCAAATTTAGTGGCAGCCCCGCCGAGAACACGCACGAATTCATCCAGCAGCGGCACGACCCGAGCAGCGGGCAGGCGCTCCACCATACCGGTGTAGCCGCGAAGATCGGCGAAAAGCACCGTGACGCTGGCGGTCCGTATAGGCGGTGGAGTTCGAACGCGGGTGACGAGAATTGAACCCGCGGGGCGCAGGCGCGGGGTACGATTTTCACTCATGCCATTGATTATGCACCACAAAGGCCGCTAAAAAGGATAATTCAGTCCGGTGAACACGGCCGCGCCCTCAGTGCCATAGCCCACATCGACATAGCCGACGACGTAGGGGCGCGCGATGCCGCGAAATCCGACGCCGACCACCTCATGTACATGGTCAAGCGGGTTGGTGCCGGTCTGCGAGAACACGCGCCCGAAGTCCGCGAAGGGCGCAACCTCGATATCAAGAAGCGTCGTGACCGCGTCAAAGGAAAACACCTTGTGGCGCAGTTCGACGGTCGTCGAGAAAGAGTCTCGATCATAGAATCGCCCCGAGCCAAAGCCGCGCAACGGCTGTTCTCCGCCGATCACGCTCTCGCCGCCGCCGAGACTGCTGAGAGCCCAAAATGGAATGTCGTTGACGGTCGGCAAATAGCGCAGCGACATATGAGCCGCGAGCACGGTATCGTGTGCGACCGGCCACACTCCCCGCCCGTCGATGCCCGCTTCGCTGTAAGAGGAGTCATTCACCAGGCCATCCTTCGCGGAGGCGCCCACGTACACCACCCACTTCATTCCGTGGGTGGGTACCGTCAAGTCATCGCGGGTGTCGTACACCAGGGAGAGTCGATTGAGATATTCCTTGTTGGTGCCCAACAGTTGTGGAAATCGAGTACTGATCGAGGCCACATCATTTAATGTACCCGGCAAGACGTCCACCGATTGCAGACGCATGGTGTAGAGCAGCTGCCAGGTGTGATTGAAGTTCAGACCGATGTCCACCTGACCGAATTCTTGCTGATCGGTGTAATTGGTTTGATCGCTGGCATGGGTCTGATTGCCGATGCCATAGAAG
>DATNKC010000440.1:0-3716 GCA_035603615.1 Steroidobacteraceae bacterium
GTTCTGAAGCGTGGGAAGGTCAACGGCGTCTGTTTGATCAGGTCGAACTGCAGCGCCACGCGCATGGGGCTTTCGATTGCGGTGCCGCACACCTCGCCATCGCCTTGCGCTGCATGCGTATCACCCACCGAGAACAGGGCCCCCTGGACCTCGACGGGGAGAAACAGTTCGGTGCCCTGTGAAATGTCGCGCACGTCCATGTTGCCGCCGACGCGGCGCGGCGGAACGATGCTGTGCAGTCCGGGCTCCTTGAGCGCCAGGCCGATGGTCCCCGTGAAAGGCTTCAAGGGCACTTTGCCCCAGCGGCCGAACAGCGCCGGCGAGAGTGTCTTGGCCTCATAGCGCCAGATGCGCAGCGCGGGTTCTTTGAAATCCTCCGCCAACAGGCCAAAGCCCGGGATGTTCGCGGTCCAACCCCAGCCCGAAGGGGCGAACGACAGCAGCGTCACTCGAAGAATATCGCCCGGTTCGGCGCCGTCGATATACACGGGGCCCGTCACGGGGTTGATTTTGCCAAAGTCCATGCGGCCCACGTCGGCAACCGTCGACGTCGCGGTCAGCTGACCGCCGGAAGCATCAACCACGTCGAACTCCAACGACTCGCCTGGTGCGATGCGCGTCACGGCGGCAATGCTGTTATCCCAGCCATGATGGCGATGGTGGATCGTATGTCGATGCGCGGTTGGGGTCATCAGCCGGACCTGTTTGTCATTTGATGTCAAATTGTACGGAATCTTCCCACGTTCGCGCGACTCAAATCATGACCCGCGATGCGTCGGTTCTTGAGATAGACTGCGCAACAAAAGGAGCTCGCGCGCTTGTCGATTGAAGAATTCGGATACAAGGATCAATTGCACCGAGCGCTCACGACCAAGGATCTGGTCATCTACGGATTAATTTTCATGGTGCCGATCGCGCCGTACTCGGTGTTCGGCTTCGTGTACAACGATTCTAAGGGCATGGTGCCGCTGGCGTATTTGGTCGGGCTCATCGGCATGTTCTTCACGGCTTTGAGCTACGCCGCCATGTCGCGGGCATTTCCGCTGGCAGGCTCCGTGTACACCTATGCGCATCGCGGCTTGCATGAAATTGCCGGCTTCTTTGCCGGCTGGTTGATTCTGCTCGATTATATTCTCGTGCCCTCGCTCCTGTACTTGTTCAGCGCGGTGGCCTTGCGGCCGGTGTTTCCGGGTGTACCCGCCTGGGTTTGGCTCGCGCTGTTCATCTCCTTCAACGCCGCTGTGAACTTCATCGGCATCCAGTTCACTGCGCGCGTAAACCGCTACATGCTGATGATGGAATTGGTGGTGCTGGCGCTGTTCGTGGTGGTGGGGCTGATCGCGCTGTACGGCGGCATGGGCGAGGGCAAGCTGACGCTCAAGCCCATCTACGATGCGCATGTTTTCTCGCTGGCCACCGTGGCCGGCGCGACCTCGATTGCCGTTCTGTCATTTCTAGGGTTTGATGGAATCTCGACGCTCTCGGAGGAAAATCGTGCCGGCAAGAACGCGGTGGGGCGTGCCACTGTGCTCTCGCTCATGCTGGTGGGAGCACTCTTCATGTTGCAAACCTGGATCGCGACCGACTTGAGCGCCGGAATGCACTTCAGCTCGTCGGAGACGGCGTTCTATGAGATCACGCAACGCGCCGGCGGCACCTGGCTGCGCCTGATCACCATCATCGCCATCGTGATGGCGTCGGCCATTGCCAACGCCATGGCTGCCCAGGCCGCGGTCTCGCGTATTCTCTTTGCCATGGCGCGGGACGGCAGGTTGCCGGCGATCCTGGCCAAAGTCCATCCGCGTTACAAGACGCCTTACGTCAGCACCCTTGTGGTCGCAGTCATTTCACTGCTGGTGGGCTTGCTGTTTGCCAGCCGGGTTGACGACCTTACCCTGATTGTTAACTTCGGCGCGCTCACGGGATTTGTTTTGCTGCATCTGTCGGTAATCAATCATTATCTGATCCGCCAGCGCAGCGGCGATTGGCTCAGGCATCTGGTCTTTCCGCTCCTTGGCCTGTCGATCATCGTGTTCGTGCTGTACGAAATGGATCGCGCGGCCAAACTCCTCGGCCTCGCGTGGATTGCGCTCGGCGTTCTTTATTATCTCTTGCTGACGCTATGGATCAGAAAGCCTGCCGTCTTGAAGATTTGACCCAACGACCGATGACAACAGTCAACGAATCGGAGGCGCAAAAGTACACGCGCCCCACCATATGGCAGCTGGCGGCGCCTTCCATCGCCTCCAACCTGATGTTTTCGATGGTGGCCATGGTGCAGACCAAATTCGTCGGCAGCATGGGCGCGCCGGCCGTTGCCGCGGTCGGAGCAGGTCAGCGCGTCTTCTTCGCACTCCAAGCCTTGTTGATGGCCATCGGCGTCGGAACGACTGCGCTCGTCGCGCGCTCCTGGGGCGCGGGCCAGCGCGAGGAGGCGAGCCGGATCACCTCGGCGTCGCTCATGTTCGGTGGTCTGGTCGGCCTGGTTCTCATGATCTTCGGCATGATCTTCTCGCACCAGATCGCCGAAGTATTCGGACTGGATGAGAGCACGGCGCAACTGGCCTCGCGCAACATTTTTTGGCTCGCGACCTTCATTATCGGCTTTGCCATCGACATCATTCTGTCGAGTGCTTTGCGCGCGGCGGGCAACGCATGGACGCCGCTGCTGTTTGGCTTGGCGGTCAATATTGTCAATCTACCGCTGCTGTACGCCTTCATTCTGGGAAATTGGGGCGCGCCGCGCATGGGTGCCGCCGGCGCGCCGTTCGCCTCCGGGCTATCGTTCGTCCTGTGCGGCGCGGTTTTGGTGGCGCTGTGGATGCGCCAGAAATTGACCATCAAGTTCTATCCCGGCGACATTTTCAACAAGGCGCGCTACCAGCGGCTGCTGCACATCGGCTACCCGGTTGCCCTGGAGCAGCTGGTCCTGCAGTTTGGCTTCTTCTTGTTCATGTCCCTCATCGGCCACTACTACGGGACCGAGGCATTCGCCGCGTACAACGTCGGCGTCAATATGCTGAATGCCGCCATGGTGGTGGGCAGCGGATTCTCCATCGCTGGCGCGACCCTCGTGGGCCAGCATCTGGGTGCGGGCGACGTCGAAGGCGCTGCACGCAGCGGCTGGCGCGCTTGCAGCATGGCGGTCGGCGCTATGTCCCTGATCGGATTTCTCATTGTAATAAACGCGCCAGGTCTAGCGCGCTTCTTCTTGGGATCGGATGAAATCGCCGTGCTGCGCACCACGGAATTTACTTACATCATGGCTGCCATGCTGCCGCTGTTGGGAGTCGACATGGCCATCGGCGGTTCCTTGCGCGGCGCCGGCGACACGCGTTTTCCGCTCATTACTTCCTTCCTGGGACTGATCGGCGTGCGTTGCGCGCTGGCAGCGAGCTTCGCCATGTTCCATCTGCCGGTGATCTGGGTGTACAGCTCCATCATCGGCGACTACATGCTGAAAGGATCCCTGCTCATCTGGCGCTTCAGGTCCGGTCATTGGAAACACGCGCTAACCAAGCGGCTCGTCGCCGTCTGAGAATGAAAACTACCGTCTGAGGTTAAAAATCATGCGAAGCCGAGAAGTCCATTTGATCGAACGTCCGCAGGGCCTGCCCACGCCCGCGCAATTTCGCGTCGTCGAGACGGACGTGGCAGATCCCGGCGAGGGGCAGGTACTGGTCGAGAACATTTACATGTCGGTGGATCCGGCGATG
>DATNKC010000441.1:0-3210 GCA_035603615.1 Steroidobacteraceae bacterium
CAGGATGTCCTGCTGCAGCAGGCGGACCGCGTGAGCGGAGCCTTGACTGTGCGAAGCCAAGATGAAGGGGCGGCCATGATTCTCATGCGCCATGTACCAGCGGAACGCGCGCTCCACATCGCCAAAGGCGAGATCGACCGCAGCGCGGCTGTCGTTCAGCGCTTTCAAGGTGGCCTGGCGATAGTGGGGCGCGTAGATCCGACAACAACCGTTGAATGCGCTGGCTTGATTGAGAAGCACGGGTACTCCGTAACGGGTGTGAGCATCGATGGGCACGTTCCATACATCGTTCTTAAGATAAGTGGTCGGGTGGATAAAGAATACATCCGCGACGGCATCCTCCTCGCTTATGGGAATATCACCCATCGGCGCCGATCGCTCGAACCCATTCCGCCCGGGGAAGGCCAGCCAGTCTTGAGGGCGCGCGTAATCGGGTGCGGTCGGCGGCGCGGTTTTCTCAAAAGCCAGCGGCGGGTGCTCCGAGCCACGTAACCAAAAATACCCGCCTGCCAGCACGACCAGCGCCGCCGTGGCTAGAGCGACCCACTTCTTGGCTTTGACCATCTGTCTAACCTGGCATTCATCGATGTCGAAGGTCAAGATCCGTCGCGATTCAGCGTCAATGCGCGCAGGCGAGCCGCAGACCGGCCGCCATAGGCCAAGTAAATTGCGATTCCCAGCGTTACCCAGATGCCGTAGACCGTCCAGGTGCGAAGAGGCATTCCGGCCAAGAGACAGCCACAGACGAGAACGCCCGCAATCGGCACGAGTGGAACGAAGGGAGTTCGAAAAGGTCGATTTCGCGCCGGGTCGGTGTCACGCAACACGAGCACAGAAATCGCCACGGCAATGAATACAATCAAAGTTCCGACCGATACCAACTGCACCAGAATCGACAGCGGAAATAGGCCGGCCAGGACCGCCACCGACAATCCGCAAATCAACGTGCCCCAGTGAGGCGTGCGGAAGCGCGCATGCACCCGAGCAAAAACCGGTGGAACCAATCCATCATGGCTCATTGCCATGAGCACACGCGGTTGTGCGAGCATGACGACCAGGACCACCGACCCCAGTCCGATGACCGCCGCGAGATCGACGATAGGCAAAAGCCAGTTCAGGGCCGGCCCTCCACCACGCAGTGCGACGGGAAGCGCGCTTGCACTGTCGAGCATTTGATACGGCACGAGTCCCGTCATAACGAGTGATACCGCGATGTAGAGCAGGCTGACCGCACCCAATGATCCTAAGATGCCGATGGGAACATTGCGCTGCGGATTGCGGGTGTCTTGTGCAAGTGTGGCGATCGCGTCGAAGCCTAGATAAGAGACGAACACCACGGCGGCCGCGCGCAGCACGCCGCTCCAGCCGTAGCGTCCGAAGCCTTCATTCTCCGGTATAAACGGCGTCCAATTGCGCGGATGAATGTGCAGGCTGCCAAAGCCGACCACCAGAAGCAGCGCGCCCACTTTGAGCGCCACGATGACCCCATTGACGATGCTCGACAGCCGCACACCGCGCAGCGCGATCAAGGCCATCACGGCAGCAAACAAAAAGGCGGGCGCATTGACCAGGCTTCCCGTCATCGTCAGGCCGTGCGGCCCAATCGCAAGGGGCGCATTCGTCAGCGAGGTGGGCAGCGCAAGGCCCCACTGCGATAGCAGCGACACCAAGTAGCCGGACCAGCCCACGGCGACGTAAGACCCGGCGAAAACGTATTCCAGAAGCAAATTCCAGCCAATGATCCAGGCTGCTGCTTCGCCAAGAGCGGTATACGTAAATGCATAGGCGCTGCCGGCGGCTGGGATCATGGCAGCCAATTCGGCATAACACATGCCCGTCAGCGCGCAGCCCAGTCCAGCGAGCAAGAAGGACAGCACGATGGCGGGTCCTGCGAATTGCGCCGCCGCGTTGCCCGTCACGACAAAGATTCCGCCCCCGACGATCACGCCGACGCCCACCAGCACCAAGTCCAGTGGTCCCAAGACCCGTTTCAGCGTCGTCGCAGAGGTTTCCTGATCAAGGTCGCGGATCGCCGCTGCAATCGACTTGCGGTGTACCCAGCTTTTTGGGGTGTTCACGGGTTATCTTCTTATGGGTGTCGGGTCGCCGGTCCAGAGTACCGTGTCTTGCGGTTGATCGATATGATGATGTTACGATCGGCCGACTCATTAGAAACAGCCTCTTCAATCAAGGCGGAGACAAAAATTGCGCGCGCGCATCAAGCATTTTTTATTGCTTCTTCTTTTATCCGGCGGTGCCATCGCCGCGGCGCCGCCCCCTGACGCTCCGAGTGACCTTAAGCGGCTGATTGGCGAATACCGTTCGGCGGATGCCCTGACGATTTACGAAGCCGACGGGCAGCTGCGCGCCGAAGGCCTTGGACTGCACGAAGCGCCGCTGCACCGGCTAACCGCGACGCGTTTTTCCATAGACGCACCTCAGAGGACTCCCGTGCAGTTCGAATTGGATCGAGACGGCCAAGCGGTGGCCGTGACGGTCGGCACCACGCGGCTGCCGTTCAAGGACATCGGTCGAGAGGTCGTGCAGCAGATTCGCGCCGGCGTGAAGTCGGACGCCGGCGGGTTGCGCGCGGCGGCCCTGGCGGCGAAGCCGCCTAGCGAACCCACTCCCAAGCGTTCGTTTGATCTGGTTGACCTGGCAAGTGTCGATCCGACCATTAAATTCGACATCCGCTATGCCAGCTCCAATAACTTCATCGGATTCCCGCTGTATGAACGAGCGGCCGCATACCTGCAACGGCCGGCCGCGGAGGCACTGGGCCGCGTCGAGCGCTCGCTGGCCTCGAAGGGCTATGGATTACTGATACACGACGCCTATCGGCCCTGGTTCGTGACGAAGATGTTCTGGGATGCGACGCCCGAATCGTCGCATGTTTTCGTGGCCGATCCGTCGCAAGGCTCGAGGCACAATCGCGGCTGTGCGGTGGACCTGACGCTCTACGATTTAAAATCGGGCAACGCGGTCGAAATGACCGGACGCTACGATGAGATGTCGCCGCGATCCTATGCTGACTACCTCGGCGGCACGAGCCGTCAGCGCTGGTTGCGTGAGCTGCTGCGCAGCGAAATGCAGGCGCAGGGATTCACGGTGTACCCGGAGGAGTGGTGGCACTTCGACTACAAGGATTGGAGCGACTACGCCATCGGCACGGCCACCTTCACGCAGCTTTCGAAATGAGCGTTAGCGGAC
>DATNKC010000442.1:0-6189 GCA_035603615.1 Steroidobacteraceae bacterium
AGCGGCGAGGAAGCGCCGCGGTTACCCCACGACACGCCGGTGCTGCTGGTCGACACGGTCGGAGAACTCGCCATGCTGTACGCCTCGGCCGATGTGGCATTCGTCGGCGGCAGTTTGGCACCCGTAGGCGGCCACAATCTGCTCGAGCCGGCGGCGCTCGGGCTTCCCGTGCTGACAGGGCCCTCCCACTTCAATGGCGAGGAAATCGCGCAATTGTTGCTGGCGCGCGGCGCGGCGCTGGAGGTACGAAGCGCTCAAGAACTTGCGGCGACGCTGCAGCGGCTGCTGGCCGCGCCGCAGCTGCGCGAGCAGATCGGCATCATCGGCAAAGAGATCATCGCGGCGAATCGCGGCAGCGTCGCCCGCCTTCTCGAGCTTATTGAGCCTTCGCTGCCGGCGGCGTGACGTCGGTCTGCGGCGGCGGTGCGGGCGTATCCGTGAGCAGCGCATTGATTCGCTGCAGGCTTTGCTCGGACAAGATGCCGGCGGCCTGCTGCAGCTTGATCACATTCAGCATGTAGTCATAGCGGCTGTGCGAATAGTCGGTCTGCGCTTGCACCCACTGCTGCCGCGACTGCAACACATCCACCGCCGTACGCGTTCCCGCTTCGTAGCCCGATTCGGTGGCACGCAGCGCCGTGAGATTGGACTCGACCGCGCGGTGCAACGATTTGACCCGCGATATTTCCGAGAGTACGCCGAGATACGCGTCGCGCGCATCGTGCTCGGTCTGTCGTGCGACCCGCTCTAGGCGTTCCTTGGCCGCGCGATGCTGATAAACCGCCTGGCGCACCTGTGATGAGACCAAGCCCCCTGAGTAAATGGGAACGGTCAATTGAATACCGATCGAGCGCTGCTTTTGGTCCAAGAACGTGCCGCCCGCGGGACTGCCGTCGGGGTACACGTCGATCTGGTTGTTCTGGAGCTTGCCGGCGCTGCCGACCAAATCCAGCGACGGGTAATGCCCGCCGCGCTGGATCGAGACATTTTCCCGGGCAATGTCGGCGGCCAGGCGGCTCGATACCAGCGATAGATTCTGTTGCAGGGCCATTTCGACCCAGCGGTCCTCGCTGATCGGATCCGGATTCGCCATCTCGAAGGGCTCGATGGGACGCGCCAGGAAGTCAAACGGGTCGCCGATGATTTCCCGCAGCAGCTCCTGCGTCGATTCCAGGGTACGTTTGGCGGCGATGACCGCGGCGGCGGTCGTGTCATGGGAGGCGCGCGCCTCCTCCACGTCGGTGACCGCGATGAGCCCGATTTGATAGCGCGCCTCGGCCTGGTCTAACTGGCGCGAAACCGAGACCAACGACATCTGTTGCGCCTCGAGATCATCCTGCGCGCCGAGCACATCGAAATAGCGCTGCGCGACGCGCTCCATCAGGTCCTGCTGCGCCGCTTGATAGTCCGCCTCGGCCTGCGCCACCTGAGAATCCGCGCGCTTCAGCGCCTCCCAGTTCTCCCAGCGAAACAGACTTTGCTTGAGGTCGACGGTGTATTGATGAATGGTGGTATCGACCTTGCCGCTGAACGGGAAGGATTCGGTCACCGTCGTGGGCGTACCTGTCGGAGCACAGGGCTCGCCGGCCGGTATTCCGGGACCGCAGGGGGGCAGGGCGAGCGACTGGGTCTCGTTGATGGACCCCGTGTCGCGTTCGCGCGAGACTTTGGCGTTACCGGCCAGCTGGGGAAGCAGCGTTGACAGCGCTTGCGGTTTGGCCTCCAGGGCGGCCAGGCGCGTGGCCTCAGCCTCGCGCAGCTGCGGATCGTTTTGCAGGGCCCGCTGATAGACGGCCAGCAAATCCGCCGCCGGAACGGCGTTCATCAGCAGGTACAAAGCCAAACCAATCGCGAGTCGCTTCATGAATTACCCATTTTGGGCGTCCCCAGGCCGGTAGTATAGTGTTATATACTACTATATCACCTGCGCGGGACGGGTCAATATTGCGGAATACTAGGGTCTATAACCCGGGACCAGGCCAAAATTCCGCCGGAGAGGTTAAAAACTTTTCCGAAACCCTGGCGCTGCAGATATTCCGCCACTTGGGCGCTGCGGCCGCCGGAGCGGCAGATCACGACGGTCTCCTTTTTGGGGTCCAATTCCGCGACTCGATCCGAAATCTCGCCCATGGGGATATGCACGGTCTGAGTGGGGACCGGCGCCAGTTTGACTTCCCAATCCTCGCGCACATCGAGCAGCGTCATGTCCTCGCCGGCTGCGCGCCGATCGAGGAATTCTCGCGGGGTCAGTTCGCCGACCATGGCTAAAAGACGAACCTTTGCGCGGCAGTGGCGTTGATCAGCGCTTCAACAACCGTTTCAAAGAGGCTTTCGCGAATCCATTCGGCGGTATCGACCCTGCGGACCAAGATGGCGTCCATCACCGGTGCTTCGCCGACAATGGCGAATAAGCGTCCACCCACGCGCAGCGATCGTTCGAAGCGCGCGTCGTAAACCGGCAGCGAGCCGGTCACGGCGATGGCGTCGTACTCGCCCAAGGGGGCGGAGGCAAACGCATCGCGGGTCTCAAATTCGACGCTCGCGCGCGCCACGGCACGCAGGTTCGCCGTCGCCATAGCGGTAAATTGCGGGTGAATATCAATGGATCGCGTCGATGATCCCAGGAGGCTGAGGCACGCGGCCAGGTAGCCGTTGCCGCTGCCGACCTCGAGCACCCTGTCGCCGGCGGCGACGCTCAAGGCTTGAAGAATGCGGCCCTGAATTTTTGGAGCGAGCATCGATTGACCCAAGCCAATGGGTATCGGTGTGTCGGCAAATGCCAATTCACGGTATTCCGGCGGAACAAACGCTTCACGCGGCACCGTGGCGAAGACATCGAGCACTCGAGGATCGAGTACTTCCCAGGTGCGGATCTGCTGGTCCACCATTTGCTGCCGAGCGGCCAATGTATCCATGATTTCTCGCGCGCGATTAAGGCCGCTGATTATGGTCAATTTCCACAGGCTACGCGAGCCCCTTGCGCTATTCTCTGCATCACGATGGTTCGCGACGTGTCCAGCTCCTGAAGGGCGCCCAACTATTAAGCGTCGCTAGGATTCGTCGTTACTGAGGTCACCGTTGGTCTTCTCTACGCTTGCGTTGTGGTTAGTCGTCGCGGCTATTCTAGCAGTGGGCATAGTCGTGCTCCTCGTTTGGAAGCGGCGCCAAGAGCGCGCGGTCAACGATTTCTCCAGCCAAATTCAGTATCTGATCGACGAAGGCGGCGCAGCCGGCCGGATCGCGCTGGGTGCGGAGCCTGGCGCACTGCGCAAGTTGGGTGCGGCGGTCAATAATTTGCTCGAAGATCTGGAGCAGCGCGGGGCGCAACTGCAGGATCGCGAGCAGCTGTTTCAACGATTGGTTGAAACTGTGCACGACGCCGTGCTCGTGCATCGCGAGGTGATTCTGTTTGCCAATGCGCGCTTTCTCGCGCTGCTCGGAATGAATTCCCCCGACGTCGTCGGCCGGCCGCTGACCGAATTCGTGGCGCCGGAATATGTCGAGTTGGTGGAGAACAATCTGCGGCGGCGCTTGGCCGGAGAAAGTGCGGCGGAGCGCTACGAAATCGAGCTGATGGATCCACAGGGTCAGGTTACGCGAGTGGAACTCTCCAGCGCCGTGATCGACAGCTCCGGGGAGCCGGCGTTGCTTCTGACCGCGCTGGAAATGATGCCCGGCGCCATCCCGACGGAGGTCTCGCAGAAGCCGCGCGCCATGGCGACGCTCGATGCCATGGGCGAGAGCGTGATGACCGTGGATAAGGAAGGGCGCATCGATTACATCAATCATTCCGCGGAACTCCTCCTCGGCCAGCAGGTGAATCAGGTCTTGGGCAAGACCTTTGCGGACGTGGCGTCCTTGGTGGATGAAAGCGACCGCCGACAGCTCGACGATCCTGTACAGAAAGCCATGAGCAGCGCGGGCCGCGTGTCGAGCGCGAGGCGCGCGGTGCTGGTGCCTGCGAACGGCAGCAGCGAGCGATACATCGAGATCAGCGTGACGCCGCTGCAGGCCGATGGCAAGGACTTGTCCGGATTGGTGCTGGTGCTGCACGACACCAGCGAACTTCGCGGCCTGACTCGGCAGATGACCTATCAGGCCAGCCACGATGCCCTTACCGGACTCGTCAACCGGCGCGAGTTCGAGCGGCGGCTGCAGGAGGCTTTGGATTCCGCGCAGACCGGCGATGCCGGGCACGCGCTGTGCTATCTCGACCTGGATCATTTCAAAGTCGTCAACGATACCTGCGGCCACACCGCCGGCGACAATATGCTGCGCGAGATCGCATCGCTCATCAAAGATACGGTGCGCGATTCGGATACGGTAGGGCGCATCGGCGGCGACGAGTTCGCGCTGCTGCTGGTCGGTTGCCCTTTGGAGAAGGCGCGACAAATAGCCGACAACGTGGTGCGTTCGGTCAACGACTATCGCTTCGTCTGGAAGGACAAGATTTTCAATGTGGGCGTCAGCATCGGCCTGGTGGAAATCGGGCGCGACAGCGGCACCATTGAAGACATCATGAACTCGGCGGATTCGGCCTGCTACGTGGCGAAGAAGCAGGGCGGCCTGCACGTGCACGTCTATTCGGCGCGCGAGGAGGCGAACGCGCGCCACAGCGGCGAGATTCAGTGGCTGCTGAAACTGCAAAGCGCACTGCGCGACAACAAGTTCGAGCTGTATTACCAGCCCATCGTGCATGCACGCGCGGGCGGAATGAGCGGGCCGGCGCTCGAGGTTTTCGTGCGCCTGGTCGAGAACGGGCAGCCGGCCGCGCCGCCGGCGGAATTCATTCGGGCCGCCGAGCGCTATCGCTTGATGCCGCACGTCGACCGATGGGTGGTGCAAGCGGTGCTGTCCGCGCTCGGGCGCGGCGGCTTGAAGTTGCCGCCGGGCCGCAGCGTCGCGATCAACATTGCCGGCCAGACCCTGGGGGATGCCGAATTTCTGGAATTCGTGGTCGAGTGTTTCGATCACACGGGTGCGAATCCCGGCGATATCTGCTTCGAGGTCACGGAAGCCTCGGTGGTCGCGAATCTGGACCATGCGCAGCGCTTCCTTGGCGTGCTGCATGGAATGGGTTGCGAGTTTGCCTTGGATAATTTCGGCCGAGGCTTGAGCTCATTCTCAACGCTCAAGACCTTGCCGATGGACTATCTAAAAATCGACGGCTCATTCATCAAGAATCTCGCGGGGGATGCGGTAAACCAAGCCATGGTCGCGGCGATGATAGAACTTTCGCGCAGTTTGAATTTCCGCGTGGTTGCAGAGCACGTCGAGGATCAGTGGGCGCTCGATACCGTGACGGGGATGGGCATCGATTTCGTGCAGGGGTTCTTGGTCGGTCGGCCGCAACCTTTGTCGATGATTCCCAGCACGTAATTTCGGCAGCGTGAATTAGAGCGGCCGCCGGCATGTGGTGTCGATGGGCTGAACCCTCGTCTGGGAGTGAAATAGAGTCAAGGCCCTTTTGCCTTCGGGCCTTGACTCTATTTCACTCCCTGACGCTTATAACGCGCCGGCAGCCGGTCATAACAAACTTCTATGGCATTTCGGCCGCGCTTAGGAGGAAAATCCCCACTTAAATCCAGGAACTTGCCGCGAGGTTCATATGCCTGTTTATGAGGACAACACCAAGTCCATTGGCCGTACACCCCTGGTACGGATCAATAAACTCAACGCCGGCAGCGGCGCGACCATTCTTGCCAAGATCGAGGGCCGCAATCCGGCCTATTCGGTGAAATGCCGCATCGGCGCTGCGATGGTATGGGACGCCGAGGAGCGGGGTGCGTTAAAACCGGGGATGTCGATTATCGAGGCAACCAGCGGCAACACCGGCATTGCGCTGGCGTACGCCGCCGCGGCACGCGGTTACGGCTGCGTGCTCACCATGCCGGACACCATGACCATGGAGCGACGCAAGGTCGTGGCGGCATTGGGAGCGAAGCTCATCTTGACTCCGGGCGCCAAAGGCATGAAGGGCGCCATTGCCAAGGCCGAAGAATTGGCCGCGTCCGACCCCAAAAAGTATCTGTGGGTCAGGCAATTCGACAATCCGGCCAATCCGGCCATTCACGAGAAAACCACGGGGCCAGAAATCTGGGACGACACCGAGGGCAGGGTGGACATCTTCGTCAGCGGCGTCGGCACCGGCGGCACGCTGACCGGCGTATCGCGATACATCAAGAAAAC
>DATNKC010000443.1:0-17637 GCA_035603615.1 Steroidobacteraceae bacterium
CTCCAGGGCACCCGGGTCCGGCGGGGTAATGAGAGCGATCCATGGCTTGCCGTCGCCCGACGCAAATAGCGCGGTCGAGACATCACCGTAGCCTCGCCGCCGGAGCAATGTGGGATTGGGGCGAAAAAGCACGGAGAGGCCTTCTGCCACCCGTTGGCCTCTCTGCTCCAGCAATTGGCGAGCCTGTCGATTCGCTCCCACGATTCGTTGATTGCGATCGACCGCGAGAATTATACAAGCATCCGGAGTATTGCGCGGCATGGCTGCCAGCACCCAATGACAGCGGTGAACCAGACGGAACCAGCGTTCGGTGATGGCGCGCGCGGCGGATTCAGCCAACGCGAGGAGTAATTGCTTTGAGGAATCCAAGCCGGGCGCATCACCGCGGACGATGTCGAGCGATGCAAGCACACCCCCCTCTGAATCGAAAATCGGGGTGGACAATGACGAATCGCCGGAGACGGTGGCGAATTGCCCGGCAGCGAAATTGCTGCCGTCGCCGTGGACCAACTTTGTGACCGGGTAGGGCGGCAAGATCGTCCCATCGCAGCCGCGCATGACCGCGATACACCGCTGAGTGCGCAAGATTTCATTGAGGCGAGAAATGTCCTCCTGAGCACTTGCCAGCAGTTGTTCCGCCGGCGATGGGCAATTGATTGCGAGATCACTACGCCGACTCACATTGATTGAGGGCCGTCGGATATCTAAACGGCTGGCCGCGCGAGGAGGCAGGCGCAATTTGATCGACGGCATTTTGTGCAGGTGACCGCGCACGTCCCAAGTGCGCGCCCCCTGTGCGTTGCTATCTGCGGATTCCACGGAGTTAACGACGCCGAAATGAGTGGCGAACGATAGGCGAGATTCAGAGTTGCATTGATCTGTTGTCATGGCGGCCCTCTTCCGTCGGTTGAATATGACCAAACGGTAACCGCGTCGTGCGCATCAGCCTATGACGTTTTTCTATTAGATTCGATGCGAGTGCTTGCAAGAGGATCACCCGAGTGCGCGACATGCACGCCGGGAGGGCCCAGACCCAATATTTCCCGGTGACATTCGCCTTGTCGATCCAACCACTCATGAATCGTGTCCAGAGGTTCGCGGATATATCGATCCCAAGTGCCATCCGGCCGATAAATCTCAGTCATTTGCGCGCCACTGAGGGTCGAACGAGTCCGACGAAACCCGAGACTCCGCCAATTGAGTACGATCCCGCCAATTAGGATCCCTACTTCTTTGATGAGATTCCCTATCATCACCGCGACTGTCAGCACGAGAAGCACAAACGGGAACACCCGCGTGGCAGGAATGGCCCCCGCATGCTGAATACTGACAGTGGTAACGCCGAGGATTGTCGCGCAGCCCAGCAACCGGCAAACAAAGATGACGACTTCGGAATAAGGCGCCGACGGTGGAAGCGGCAGGAAATCCAACAAATAATTTCGAATTGCCGTACAGACTACTCTGATCATCGCGCTCACCACGCACCTTCCTTTTGCCCAAACCACCAGACCGCGCCAAAACCGATCGTAGGCTGCGCCAACTGCAGTACCCCTAACTGGTTGCTTAGAAAATAGTGCTGATTCGATTCGTCGCGGCGGAACTCGCCTCGCAGGAGAAATCCATCCACTGGGCGATAGTCCAGGGTCACAGTGCCTTCCTTGAGGTATTGAGTCGTGCCGCTGAACAGGCCGCCGATGTCGGCAAGGTATTCCGCGCGAATGGCGAACGCAAACTGCGGAGAAATCTGGTAGCCAGCATAAAGTGCACCGCCCTCGGCACGTTGGGGCGTGGAGTAGGAGTATAGACGGTCCTGCACGTAGTCTGCTTCCGCCGCAAGAATGAGCGCTTTCGTTGCCTGCCAGCTGGCATATGTGTCGCTGATCTGCAGCTTGCCGTTAGGCGCGTTCGGAATCGGCAGGATGGCGGTGCCTTGCTGGTTTGGCAGCACGCTCAGTTGCGCGGCGGTGGGGTTCTGCAGGTAGACGACGTCCGGGTGTTCTTGGCCCTGGTAATGATTGATCGTCCAGGTGATCGTCGGCGTCGGGGTCAGCACGAGGCCGAACAATTGATCCTTATAGTTGTTAAATGCCTCGGTTTGCTCGGTGCCGTTGGTGATCCAGAGGTTTGCGGCCAGCATGTCGTTGATCTTGTAGTTAGCGCGCAGACCCGAGTGATAGAATGGCAGATAGTCGAACCAGAAGCTGCGCGAGTAGTTGAGCTGATCCTTGGTGTAGTTGCCTTCGATACCCAGAGAACTCGCCCACTTGCCGAAGTCCACGGTGAGTCCATTGCCCACGGGGAAAACGTAGGTGCCATAGGCCTGGTAGATGTTGCGGTAGAGATCCGGACGCAATTCATTGGCGGGATTGCCCTGCGTCGCCGCGGTGGCCTGGCCGAACTGCAAATCAATTCGCACCCCGAAGCGCTTGTCCGCGGACAGATCGGGTGCACTTTCCAACACCACATCCGCTTGACTAAGACTGAAACTGTTGCTGCTCACATCGTACGCCCGCAGAGTGTTCACGCGCCCGATGGGGGAGTTGGTGTTGTATTCATAGTAGGTGTCGAGCAAGGCGTTGATGGTGAAACCACGAAGAAAATCGGCGCCCTGCTTGGGCGATGTCGAAGTCGGTGTGCTCGGCGTGACGCCCGTCGCTGCCGGCGATGCCGGCGCTGAGACGGCGGCCGTTGGCGTCGCCGGCGGGTCGGAGGACGTGGGCGACGGCACCTGTGTCCGTTTGGGCAATTGCTCCTGAAGCTCATGCACCAGACGCTTCAGATCCTCGACTTCGTGGGTTAAGTCTGTGATTCGAGAATCGACGGCTTTGGAAGCAGCGTCGCTCGACGTGGCGGGTGCTTGCTCGGGTTGCGAAGGTGCGACGTCAATCGCGCGCGCGGCTCCAGTCGACGCGAGCAAGATCGCGGACGCGGTGAGAGATAGGCTTCGCCGCGGCGATGAGACAGGGCCGGCGAAATCGACGTCTTGCATGATGGAACTCCAGGACAAAACCCCCGTGCAGCGCACGTGAACATTTGTTGGCGACGCTAGCAGGCGGGCAGCGAGCCACCCATAGGAGTTTTCTGTTATGGCGGCGCCATGAGCAGCGCCGTAGTGTGGGGTCCGCGATTCCGGGCAAACATCAGCGCGACGTAACGGGTTATTGGGTCTTTTCCGGCGAGGTGCGCGTGTCCTCGATTTCAACGGTCGCCGTCAAGCCTGCCACCAAGCGTACTCCCTGCGGCACCCGATCCAAGTGGATGCGCACGGGGATGCGTTGTGCCAGCCGCACCCAAGTGAAGATTGGATTCACCGTGGCGAGTCCTTGTTGGTTGGGCTGCGCGTTGGGGACGTCGATTCCTCGAGAGATGCCGGCGACATGACCGCGAACGGTCTGGTGATAGCCCATCAGCTTGATCGTTGCCGCATCGCCTTCGTGAATCGAGGCGAGTTGATTCTCTTCGAAGTACGCATCCACCCAGAATGAATTTGAATCGACCACCGAGACTTCGCTTTGCCCAATGTCGGCGTAGTCGTCCAGTTGGGCCAAGAGATTCGTGACCCAGCCGTCCACCGGGGCGACAATTCGGGTGCGCTCGAGGTTGACTCGAGCTTGATGCAGGTCGGCCGTCGCTTGCAGGATCTTCGCGCGGGCGATCGCCGCGTTGCTTTGGAAGAGCTGTAGCTGTTCCAGCGCGACGGCGTCGAACTTGGCGAGACCCTCCCGGCGTTGCGCCTCGCGCGTGATGTTCTGTCCGTCAAAAATCGCCTGTTGCAACACGGCCTCGCCGCGGCCGACGGCTATCTTGTAATCGGTGGGGTCGATAACCATCAACAGGTCACCCTTGTGCACCAGCTGATTGTCGGCAACCCCGAGTTCTACGATGCGTCCGGAAACCTCGGGGGCCATCGTCACGATGTAAGCGCGCACGGTGGCGTCGCGAGTCCACGGCGCTTCAACGTACGTCCGCCACATATTCTGGCCGGCTGCGGCGGCGACGGCGACGCTCGCCAACGTGATCAGCACCGCGATACTCCGGCGCAGGATGTGGCGCCCTGGAGGCACGGTGTCGATGTCGTTGTCCGGGGGTAGTGCGGGCTCGGGTGGTTCGTTGGACGGCTTCGGAGTACGTCCGATCGACAATTTCCCGCGCTTGGCTTTTGCTTTGATGTCGGGCATGGCGGCCATCAGCGGGCAATGAGGAGCACAATTGATGAAAGCACAATCATGTATACGGCAAAGACGAAAAGCGCGGGGTGCCAGACAAAGCTCAGCAACCCGAATCGGTCCGCAACCCGGCGCAGGACGATGATCACGATCCAAGCGGCGACTATCAATATGGAAATGGGCGCGACATACACACCGAACAGGTTGATCTCCGAGAACTTCATTCGGACACTCCGGCGTCGAAGTAAGACGCGTATTGGGTTAGCACTTCCGACAATGCGAGGACGTTTCCACGCGCGTGCGACACCAGACGCTGCGCCTGCTCCGCCAGGTGCGCTTCTGCCATTGCTTGGTCAAACTTTCCGAGCTCTGCAACCGCCAGCGCACTTCGGCCCAGCGCCAGGGCTCCCAGTGCCGGCTCGAGCCGTGCGCCGAGCTTTAAACGGTGGGCAATGCGGCGCAGGCGCGTCATTTCAGTACCTGCCGCCAGCGCGGCGACGATTTGCGCCCGTTGCAGCGGAACGGCGGAATCGGGAAGCACTGAGATGCGGGCGTATATGTGACGTTCCCAGTCCGCGGGCCGATACGAGGTCGGGCTGCGGGCGAGCCGGCGCAAATCCCGCCGCGTGAGAGTGAGAAGCCGCGCGGTGCGTGCCGCCGGAGACAACGGCGGCAGCACGCGAAACGCCAGGGCGGCAATGACACTTCCCGCGAACAGCGCGAGCGCGGAGTTGTAGAATTGCGCGGTGTCATAGCTCGCCAGGTTCTCGGTAGCGAGCAGCGCCACAAAATTCACACCCATTGAGGTGAACACCGCCGGCTGCCAGCTCAGCGCACCCAAGGCACCGACCGGGATGAGGTAGCAAGCAAGGACCGCACCGAGTCCCACGAAAGTGTCAAGCTGCGGCAGTACGGCGAATTTGACCGTCGCCGCTGACACCACCGCCAGAGCGGTGCCGAGCAGGAACTTCAGTGCTCCTGAATAGGCCTGATCGGCGCGCGGTCCGAACAAGACCACGGTAATTGTCGTCCAAATGATGCAAGTCGCGCCGTTTGACCATCCGCTCACGACCCAGACGAGTTCGGCGGCTCCGATCGCGAGGAATGCGCGGACCCCGTTAATAAGGGGAGGATACCAGTCGGCCACCTCGAGCCGAGAAGCCGCAGTGCGGGGAGACGGTTGCGCCGGGTCGCCGACCAGCAGGGCGAGTCCGCGTAGCGACTGGCAGATGCCCATGAAGACCTTGACCGTTTGGTCGATCAGCAGCTGTTTCGAACCTGTGCCGGGCGGCATTGCCGTCAGTTCACGCACCGCCTTCTGACAGACTCGCTGCAGGGCCATTGGATTTGCCGTCCATTGCGATGGGTTGCCATTTGCGCGTGTCCCGAGCAGATCACGCGGAACGCCTTGCAGCACTTCGCGGAGCTCGTGCCGCGTCTGCCGATCTTGCGAGAGCCGGGCGAGATGACTCACCACGGTTCGCCATCCCGCGAGCGCATCGATCAAGCCATATACCGCCTGCTGCAGGCGATACGAGTTGTGGCGCAGCTGAGAAGACTCTCCGATCGCTTGGTCGATCGTGGGATCAAGCGCAATGACCCGCCGAATGAACTCCCGTCGAATCGATTGCGTGTCCGGCCGTCTGGCAGCGGTTGCCGTCAACGTAGCGACAAATTGACCTGTAATTTGTTGCGTCAATTTTGCCAGAACAGTCGCAAGCCGACGCCGCGCGCCGCCGAAATCGGTTGCGCCGAGAATGACCCCGGCGCAGGCGATACCAATACAGATTTCGCCCGCGCGCGTTACGGCAAACATGAAGGCGCCGCCGGTCGCACCCCCGGTGGCACCGAGTTCATCGCTGGCCACAATCACGGCAGTAAACCCAGCCAGCGCGGCAGCGTAGGTGGCAAAATTGCGCAGCAGTGTCGCAACCAGAGCGCACCCGCCGCCCCACAATGCGAGCCCCATCAGAAACGCGATGCGGTTTTGCACGAAACAGGCGGTCAGTACCACGATGAATGTCGCACCGGTCAAGGTGCCGATCATGCGGAACCAACCCTTGCGCAATGAGGCACCGAGACTCGGTTGATTCACTGCCGCGGCTGACGCGGCCGCCCAATAAGCATTGTCAAGTTGCAGCCAGAATGCGATGTACAGGGCAAGACATACGGAGGCCGACAACCGTAGACCGAAGATGAACGCCGGAGTGGCCGTGCTGATCGCGCGTCGCAGCGATCCGGAAGGAAAATGCCGGCTCCAGAGTTGTCCAGCTCCCGATGCGGGCGGACTCATCGGCCTAGTACGCGTCCGATTGTGATCGGACCTTGCCATGGAACACGCGGCAACTGATGGCGGTGTAGATCAACATGAGCGGCAAGACGAACAAACCCTCGCCCCAAAACATGAACGCCAGGCTGGCGTGCGGCGCCGCGGCCGCATCGATCGTGATGGAAAACGGAATCATGTAGGGCCAGAACGAGATCGCGAAGGTGCAGAATGCCGCCGCGAAGGTGGCCGCGACCAAGCAGAACGGCGCGAGTTCGCGCCGCCGGCGAACGCTTAACATCAAGCCGATTCCGGCGACGATTCCGAGCAAGGGAAATAGGAACAGATACGGCCGTTCGATCCACCTTTCCAAGACCTGAAGGTGTTCGCGCAGCGCAAAGATGAATACCGCGGTGAGAACTGCGAGCGCGATGAGCGACAAGGCGGGGATCAACCGATAGGCTTCGGCCTGGACCTCACCTTCACACTTGCGCACCAGCCAGCATGCCCCCAAGAGCGCATACCCGAGGCAGAGACCGACTCCGCTCAATATGGAGAATATGCTGAGCCAGCCGAACTCGCCGCCGGCGTAGTTGCCATGCGAGAGGGGAAGGCCGGCCACCAGCGCGCCGACCATCAGCCCCTGCATGAAGGTCGCGAGCAGTGACCCGCCCGCGAAGGCCGCATCCCAGACCCAACGCAGATGCAATGCCTTGTTACGAAATTCAAAGGCGACGCCGCGTAGGATCAATCCCGCCAGCATGAGCACGAGCGGTATATAGAACGCAGAGAACAGAGTGGCGTAGATGATCGGAAAAGCGCCCCACAGAACTACGCCCGCTACGACCAGCCAGGTCTCGTTGCCATCCCAGAACGGCGCGACGGCGCTGATCATGGCGCGGCGTTTGTCGTCGTTGCGCGTAAAACCGAAGAGAATGCCGACGCCTAGGTCAAACCCGTCGAGCAGGACATACAAGAGGATGCTCAAGGCGAGGACTGATACCCAGAATGTGATCATGGCGATTGCGGCCCATCGTTGATGAGGTGATGCGCCACTTGTACGGCGCCGAAGCCCGGAGGGCTCGCGATGAAGGGCGGATCGCCCACGGGCACTTGGCGGCCCTGTCCGGAGCTCGGTGGCAACGCCAAACGTCCCCCGGGTCCTGCGCGTAGAAGCCTGTATATAAAGAGTACGCCGAAGGTGCCAATGAAGGTGTACAGGGCGCAATAGACCACGAGCGAAAGCAACGCCGTGCGCGTGGCCAGAATGGGGGTCACGGCGTCGGCCGTTCGCAGTAGTCCATAAATGGTCCAGGGCTGGCGACCCACCTCGGCGGTAAACCAGCCGGTCAAAATGGCCACGAACGGCAGCGGAAAACTCCAGAAAATGCACCACAGCAGCGCGCGGTTGCGTTCGAGACGCCGCTTGAGGCTCAAATAGGTGCCTACCCAGGCGAGCAACAACATGATGAGACCGCAACCGACCATGATCCTAAAGGCGAAAAAAGGGATCGCCACGGGCGGCCGATCGGCAGGCGGAAAGTCAGTCAGCCCGACCTCCTTGGAGTGCAGGCTCAGGCTGCCGATCACGCTACCGAGAACAGGTATTTTGATCTGGTAGCGATTGCTCTCCGTGGCGGGATCGGGGATGGCCAGCAGAACTTCACCCGCCGGTTGTTCGTCATGCCAGCGTCCTTCAATGGCGGCGAACTTGACCGGCTGGCGATCGTGCACGTAGTCGCCGACCAGATGTCCGAAGAAGAGTTGGATGGGCAGGAGTACGGCGGCCAGAATCAAACCCATACGAAGCATGACTCGAGCCTCGGCGTTGAACTCTCGACGCAGTACGTACCACGCTCCGGTGGCCGCGACGCAGAAGGCTCCGGTGAGGTAAGAGGCGAGCAACATATGCGGAAATCGCACCCAGACCACAGAGTTGAAAAGAATCTGCGGCCAGTCATCGGGAACAAAGCCGCCATCGGCGAGAACGTAGCCTGTCGGCACCTGCATCCAGCTATTGTTCACCATGATCCAATAGGCGGACAGCGTGGTGCCCAACGCAACCATCGCCGTTGATACCAAGTACAACCAGGGAGCGACGCGGGTGCGGCCGAACAGCAGAATGCCGAAGAAGGTGGCCTCGAGGAAGAAGGCCATGAATGTTTCATAGGAGATCAGCGGTCCTTGAATCGGTCCTGAGAGGCGCGCGAGCGCGCTCCAATTCGTTCCGAACTGAAATGCCATCACGATACCGGTCACGACGCCGATCCCGAAGGCCACTGCGAAGACCTTGAGCCAGAACTCAAATACCACGCGATATGTCGGACGACCGGTCGCCAGATGCAGCGCCTCGAGTATCGTCAGGAACGCCGCCAACCCGATCGTGAAGGACGGGAAGATGATATGGAATGAGATCGTGAAGGCGAACTGCAGCCGCGATAAAAGAAGCGCCGTGATGTGCATCGTGTGACTCCGCTAACGCCACAGGTTCGAGCGGGCCAGGTCGATGATTTGATCGGTCTGGCCACTCATCACCGCGCGCAGCATGTAAAGCGAAAAGCCCTTCGCCATTTCCACCGTGATGGCCGGCGGCATGGCGAGTTCGGTTCGATTCACCACCGCATCGATCAGAACCGGACCGTCGTGCGCGAACGCGTCGGCGATGCCGGCTTCGACATCGCTCGCGCGTTCGAGGCGAATTCCGCGGACACCGACCGCTTCGGCCATGGCGGCGAAATTGGGATTCTTAAGGTCCGTGCCGATGTTGGGGAAGCCGGAGGACTTCTGCTCGAGCTCGATAAACCCTAAGGCGCCGTTGTTGAAGACGACCACCTTTACGGGAAGTCCAAGCTGCACCAGGCTTAAAAAATCGCCCATCAACATGGTGAATCCGCCGTCTCCCGACAGCGAGATGACTTGCCGATGAGGAAATGCCGCTTGAGCCCCGATCGCGTGCGGCATCGCATTCGCCATGGAACCGTGCCAGAACGAGCCGATCAACCGCCGCTTTCCATTCATCGCCAGGTAACGAGCGGCCCACACCGTGGGCAAACCGACGTCGCACGTGAAGATTGCGTCCGCCGCGGCATGATCGCTGATCGCCTTGGCGACTTGCTGCGGATGGATGCCGTGCTTGCCGGACTTGGGTATGGCCAGCTCGTCCAAGCCCTTGCGGGTCTTGACGTAGTGCTCTCGTGCCAGCGCGAGATGCGAGTCGTCGGATTTCTGCTCGAGCAGGGGCAGCAGCGCTTCCAGGGTCGCGCACACATCGCCGACGACGCCGAGCTCGACCGCCGCGCGGCGCCCGATGTTCTCCCCTCTTACATCCACTTGCGCGATGCGAACGCCTGAACCATGCGGATAGAACTGACGATAGGGAAAATCGGTGCCGAGCATCAACAGCACATCGCAATCGAGCATCGCATAGTAACCGGAGGAGAAGCCGATCAGACCGGTCATCCCGACATCGTACGGGTTGTCCCACTCGACGTGTTCCTTGCCGCGCAATGCGTGCACCATCGGCGACTGCAAACGCTTGCCCAAGTCGAGGAGCAAATCGTGCGCCCCTTGACAGCCTGAGCCGCATAAGACCGTGATGCGCCTGCCGCCGTTCAAGAGAGACGCGAGCTGTGCGATCTCCGGTTGCGGCGGAGTCACCGAGGGCGCGACGGGCAGCAGGCTCGCGGCCTTGGCGACGGGCGCCTCGGAGGAGGGCAGGAGTGCCACATCTCCCGGTATCACCACGACCGAGACGCCGCGCTTGCTCACCGCCTCCCGAATCGCCACCTCCAAGATGCGCGGCATTTGGTCGGATCCTGAGACCAGCTCGCAATAGTGGCTGCACTCTTTGAAGAGTATTTGCGGGTGTGTTTCTTGGAAATAGCCTGCACCTATTTCCGCTGAGGGAATGTGTGCCGCGATGCCGAGCACCGGCAGGCGCGATCGATGGCAGTCGAAGAGTCCGTTGATCAGATGCAAATTGCCCGGTCCGCAGCTGCCGGCGCAAACCGCGAGATCGCCGGTCAGGTGCGCTTCAGCGCCGGCCGCGAAGGCGGCTACCTCTTCGTGCCTGACGTGCACCCACTCGATGTCTCCGCGGCGGCGCACGACGTCGGTCAGGCCGTTGAGACTATCGCCGACGACGCCGAATATGCGCTTCACTCCGCACGCCACGAGGGTATCTACGAATTGATCGGCGACGGTTCTAGTCATCTGCTGCTCCTTGAATCTGTTGCTGCGATTTATTTCGCGGTGATTGAATGCTGCCCGCTCGATGCGCCGTGATCTTGCATTTGCGCGCGACGATTGGATATTTCGCTCAAGCTCCCGGTCGCGCGGTTCCAGTCCCCGCCAAGAGCTCTTATTAAAAGGACACTGGCATTCAAACGGCGCGTGTCGATATTGATTGCCGTGATACGCGCAGCCAATGCCGCGTTTTCCGTCGACACGACCTCGAGATACGTCACGAGGCCGCTCCGGTAGCGGTGGTTGGCCTGGTCGAGCGCTCCTTTCGCCGCCGCGACGGCGGCGGTCTGACTGGAGTTCTCTCGCTCGAGTTGCCGAAGCGCGGCGAGGTTGTCTTCCACTTCTTGAAACGCCGTCAGCACACTGGCGCGATAGTTCGCCACCTGCTCGTCATATGCGGCTACGACGGCGGCCGACTGGGCCTTGCGCAGACCGCCGTCAAACAGCGTGAGCACGCCCTGTGGACCGATCGACCAGAAGCGACTTGGCGCCAGCATCCAGTTGGCGAGTGAATAGCTCTCGGTTCCGGCCGCGCCTGCCAAGCTAAAGACCGGGAAGAAGGCGGCGCGCGTGACTCCAATGCGGGCGTTGGCGGCGGCGACCCGGCGCTCGGCAGCTGCGACGTCGGGCCGGCGTTCGAGTAGTTGCGACGGCAGCCCCAAGGCAATCGGCGGAGGCTCAAGAGTTGATTGGGGCGGTTCGGGCGTCAATTTAAAGATTGACGCCTGCTGCCCTACGAGCGTCGCAATGGCGTGTTCAAATTGCGCTCGCCGCAGGACGCTATCTTCCGCGGCGGTTCGGGCAGACTCGAGCTGCGCCCGTGCCTGAAGCACATCGGCGTTGGCGGCCATGCCGCCGCGATACAGGGCCTCGGTGAGCCCCAACGCCCGTTGGTAGTCCGCGACCGTGTGGTCGAGCAATTCCTGCTGCGCATCCAAACCGCGGAGTGAGAAATAATCCTCGGCGAGATCCGCGCGCAGATCGAGGTCAAGGGCGGCAACGTCGCCCGCCGTGGCCTGTTCGGTGGCGCGCGCATCCGCGATGGTGTTACGTACCCGTCCGAAGAGATCTATCTCGTAAGAGAGCGTCACCCCCGCGATCGAGTCGCTGTACTCTGCCGGATCGCGCGAATCGTAGGTCGGCGAATTCACGGATGCTTTGGTGCGGTTGACGCTGGCATCGGCCGTTGCGCTCGGGAGCTGGCCGGCCCGCGCTATCCGCGTCTGCGCTCGTGCCTCCTGTAGGCGGGCATACGCTGCTTTGAGATCCTGATTGGCGTCTGACACTTGCGATTCGAGCGCGTCGAGAGTCGTGTCTTGAAAAACAGTCCACCACGGCCCTCGCGCGTCGGTGTCCGACGGCGTGGCCAGCTTCCAGCCCTGCGACTCCTGGTACTCAGCCGGTGCGGTTGCCGTCTCGGGACGCTGATAAGGCGGCGCGAGAGAGCAGGCGGCGAGTGCGCCGGTAACTCCGAGAACGCCGTACACCCTGGATTTCATAGGATCCTCTACGCCGATGCGGTGGGTACTTAAGTGCGCAGCATGGGTTGGTAATCCAAATCAAGGCTCACCGCCAATGTCGCTTGAGCAGCGCGCTGAGCGAAGGGCAGCCATTGCCGATAGCGCGCATAGACTTCCTCGGAATCAATCGTGGCGCCAAGTTTCGCGAGCCGACCCATCTCGTCCGTCAAGTGCAGGAATCGACGTACCCAAATATCCCGCGTCTCCGCGGCTTCGAGTCGAGCCGAGACGAATTCTTCGTAGCCGACCGGTTCCGTCATGGCGCTCGTCCACCGGAGCTGCTCGTGCAAATAATCGACAAAGCGTTCGAACTGAGAGCTTAGGCGAACGAGCAGCGGCTCCCTGGCGACGGAATTTCCCGCGGGCAACCCCCAACGCAATGCCGCCAGTGTTCCGCCGAACATGTAAAGCACGTATGGCAAAGAAAATTGATCTCTGCCGCTCTGGAAAAAGTACGCGACATGATGCATGCGCAGTCCGTCGGCATAGGACCAAAAACTGTCACTGATTGCTTGCAGATACCCGTCCAAGCCTTCGCCTTTTGGGAAGTAAGGCTCGAGATTGACAATGGGGTCGCCGACCCCGTGTTCCGCGTCGGAAAAATTGGAGGACAGGGTCCGCAAGTCGCGTATGACTTGGTAAACGCCGAGCAGAAAGGTAAGTATCAGCGTGATCAGGAGCGGGGCGCTCAAGGTCTCGGCAATCGTCAGGGTGCGCAGCACATCGGTTTGAGCGTTGATCTGCGAGGTACCAACTGTGGATAGCTGGGCGGCGCTCAAATACATAGCGCCGAACAGTCCCGCGCCAACGCCACGGCCGTCGTATTCAAAGTTGGCCCCAACCATGAGGCCGTAGTAGATGAATCCGAAACCGATGACGACGCACCCGAGCCAGACCGTCACGCAAAGAGATACATTCAGGCCAGTGACCTGACGCAGGGCGAAGGGTCGCCAGCGCCGTGATAGACGCCGCGTCACGCTGCGCAGAGCGTACCACTGCCACCTGCACAAGCGGGTGGCGAGAAACCCGGTCTCCTCATAGTTCAGCACGACCAGGAATACATCGACGAACGCGACGCTTAACACCGCAGTCCCGAAAATTATCAAGCACGCATGCATCTTGTTGCTCGACCCATTGCCTCAGAACATCGGATCAATGGGAGAGGTGGGCGCGCCGCGAGCCTCGATTGCTTTGCCCGCGAGCAAACATAAGTCTTCGCGGAAATGACCGGCTAGAATCTGCACGCCGACCGGGACGGAACCGATCAGGTTGGTCGTAACCGCCAGACCCGGTAGTCCCAGCGCCGGCGGCGCCCTTAAGGGAAGTTGCGCGTTCCAGACTCGCTGGAAACCCGCCTCGCCTTGCAGGTCGAGGCCGTCGGGGAACGGCAATTCACCGGAGACCGGAAGGAGTAGTACCGGATAGCGCGTGAAGAATGAACGCCATTCGCGCTGCACGGTAGTACGAAGCACCATGGCATGGCTGACGACATCGCAGGGAAGCGGCTCGGCCATGCCTCTGACTGCCGCGACCACGGCAATCGCGGCGCGATCTCCGTCGCGGTTCGCCGCCTCAACCAGTCCGGCGTACCCGTCACCGAGCCAGAGGCGCATTTGCACGTCTGCCGCCTCGTGTATCGATGGCACATCCTCAATTTCTTCGACCTTCCATCCGGCATCGGACAATCGCTTCCCTGCATCCACCACGGCCGCCTCGACCTCCTTTGCAATTTGCATTCCACCCGGGCGAAGGCACATGGCGGCGAGCAGCGGCATGGGAGAACCCTCCAGCGGAGCCGGCACCCACCACGGATCGCGCAGATCGCGGGCCGACATCGCTGCGAGACCAATCCGAAGATCCTCAATGGTGCGCGCGATAAGGCCCGTGGAAGACATCATCTGTGCGCCAATGGCGCGCTCGGGCGAAGAAGCGTTGTAGGCCGGGACTCGCCCGAGCGTGGGACGCAGTCCGTGGACTCCGCAGGCGTATGCGGGATAGCGCAACGAACCGCCGATATCTGTGCCTACCGCCAGATGTCCAATTCCCGCCGTCACCGCGGCAGCACCGCCTCCCGTCGAGCCGCCCGGGGTTAGCGCCGGATTGCGCGGGTTGCGAGTGGCGCCGTTCAGCACATTGCTGGTAAACCAGCGCAAAGCAAAGGTCGGCGCGTTGCTGCGGCCCAAGAGCACCGCACCCGCGCGCACCAAATTTTCGACCGCCGGGCTATTCACTTTCGCAATCCAGTCTTTCTGCAGACGGGTCCCGTTGGTGGTGGGAAATCCGGCCATATCGGTGTTGATCTTCACCGACACCAGCACACCGGCCAGCGGACCCGGATCCTCGCCTCGGGCCAGTCTCTGGTCCAGTCGGTCCGCCTGTTCCAGTACGAGGTCCGGCTTGTGTGCAACGATCGCATTGATCATTGGGTTGACCGCATCGAGTCTTTGAAGCGCAGCTTGCGCAGCCTCACGCGCTGAGACCTTACGAGTCCGGATAAGTCGCGCAAGATCGCCGGCCGGCAGACGCCAGAGTTCCGTCCCCGCGGCAGCGGTCTCGTTCCTATCAATGCCGTTCTGCGTTGGTTCATCCGCGACGGTCTTGGCCATTTGAATTTCTCCTAATGAATCTGTTGCGAGCTCGTAGTGGTTGGATGTTGCCTGCCCGATGGGTCGGTGGATTGGATCTATCCGCCCCGATTGGACAAATCTCGACCGCCGCTGGAGCGCGCGCAAATCTCTCCAAGAGGTGCGCCGCGCTTCGCTGAACGTGAAGCGAAATGTCCAATCGTTGCGCACAAATCCAATCCGTTGAGGATTGAAGCAGGCAGCATTTCGCCGTCAAACGAAGTCGATGCTTCTCAGGTCACGCAACACAACTGGAGAGTTATGAACAAGCAAATCATTTCGACTGCCGCCGCGCCGGCAGCCATTGGTGTTTATTCGCAGGCCGTGAAAGTCGGCAACACGCTGTGGCTTTCCGGACAAATTCCGCTCGACCCGCATACGCAGAAATTGGTCAAGGGCGATGTCGCGGCCCAGATCAAGCAGGTGTTCGAGAATCTGAAAGCGGTCGTCACGGCCGCGGGTGCGACTTTCGACAATGTCGTCAAGGTCAATGTGTATTTAACGGATATCGCCAACTCCGGACTCGTCAACAAAATCATGGCGGAATATTTCCGCGAACCTTATCCCGCGCGCGGTGCTGTCGGCGTCGCCTCGCTCGCAGCCGGCGCACAAGTTGAAGTGGAGTGCATCGTTGCCACCTGACGCAACCGAAACCGTTCACACCGCTGTGCGCCGCCGGCGCCTAGCGGAATCGAAAACAATTGAAAGGAGTGACTGAAAATGAACAAACTGAAACCCTTGTATGCCTTGATCATCGCGCTCGGATTGCCCGGGCTATTCGCGGGGTGTGCCGCCGAAAGGAAATGCGGGCCGGGCGGCTGTCCCGGCGATGCACAAATTACCGCAAATGTACAAACACAATTGAATCAACATCCCGATTTGCAGGGGATCAGTTCAATCGGTGTACAAACGCTGGATCACGTCGTGTATCTGTCCGGTGAGGTCAGTGAGGGCCTCATGAAGGAAACGGCCGGGACCATCGCCCGGAAAACTCCGGGAGTGACCCGGGTGGAAAACGAAATCTCCGTGACCCATTAGCCGATGATGGCCTGGCACATCACAGGGAAGGGGATAAGCGCACATCTTCCTGGATTCATCCGCGAACAGCCGCGCTCTCGCCGCCCGCCGCATTCCTTCATTAGAGGTGGAGAAATCACAATGGTCAAACGAACGTGCTCGAAAATCATTGCACTATTGCCGCTCCTGCGGGCAGGCATATTCGCTGCAAATTTCAACTCGTGCATCCCACGAGTGGCATGGCGGGCGGCGGTCAGGGAGATTGTCAGTTGCCGAACGGAAAGACGGTCATTGCGTCGTTCCCCGGCGCCTCCTGAGTTAGGCACGACCCACTGCCGCAGAACCGCTTGCCGGGCGCAGTCCTGAAATCATACCCTCACGGTCGGAGTCTCATGAGGCCTAACCTACTCAGAAGTGATCGAACTTTACCGCGCAACCGATGGCGCATCGAATCGGCGTGGCTGTAGATAATCCCGCCGGGGACGATGAGCTCAATCATGGTTCCTTCTGAGCCAGAGCTTTTGATTGTGAGCTTGGCCGTGATGCGCGCGGCGCGCTCGTGCATTCCGAGCAGACCGAAGTGTCCCGCTCTGCCTTTCTGGGCCAATGACAGATCCATCCCCGTGCCGTTGTCGCGGACCATCAGCGTCAAGTCTTTTAGGTAGGAGAGATCCACCCACAATCGTTCGGCATGCGAGTGAACGCAGGCGTTGCGGATCGCTTCATACCCGATTCGGTATACCTCATCGCGGACTATGGGATGCATTGGTTGGACCTCGCCGATCACCTGAAGAGCGACTTCCATGGAACTGTGCATCCGGCACTCTTCGATCGCGCGTCGAAACGCGTCGGCAAGATCATTCACTTCGGTCGCTGAGGTCCGCAAGGAATTTAAAGCGGCTCGTCCTTCCTGGGTCGCTCGCCCCAACCAGCCCGACAGGGTTGTCATCGCCTGACGCATCCGCGTCAAGTCGGTGGCGGGATTCAGTGCGTCATCCGCGACCAACTTACTACCTTGGATGGTCTGCAGAAAAGTGTCGTGAAGGTCGCGCGCAATGCGGGTGCGCTCGGCCAATCGCTCATCGAAACGGGCGGTCATCGCTCTGCCGATTTGGCGCACACGCAGGCGATAGATCCCAGCGAGCACTAGCAGTGCGGCAAACCCGGCCGCCCATCGAAACAACTCCGTCTGATACCAGGCTGGCGCGATCCGGAATTCGAGGGACGCACCCGTCGTATTCCACACGCCGTCGTTGTTCGACGCGATCACGCGAAAGCGATAGTTCCCGGGTCGTAGGTCGTTGTAGAACGCCTGGCGGCGCAGTCCGGGATCCTGCCAGGTCTTGTCGCGGCCTTCGAGCAAGTAGCGGAAGGCCATTCGTTGCGGCAGGACGAAACTCAGCGCCGTATAGTCAATCTGCAGGTCTCGCGTAAGCGACGGGAGAGTGACGGGGGAGGCCGGTGAGTAGCTTTTTCCGTCGGCGATGAGTCCTTCGACGTGAACTGGCGGTGGTGTCGGATTCTTGTACGAACGGCGGGGGTCGATCATCTGGAGGGGTCCTCCGCCAACGAACCAGAGCCGACCGTCAGGAGTCATCGCTGCGTTCGGCTCGATTCGATCGGCAACCCATCCGGGTTCTGCCCCATCGAGTGTGCCTAACCTGGTCACTTCCACATGGCTATCGGGTCGGGCCGCCCAACTCCTAAGGTCTGCAGCGGATATCATCAAATAACCGCACGAGGCTTCGAGCCACAATGACCCGGAGCCATCTTTGATTGTCCCAATAATCCCAGAGCAT
>DATNKC010000444.1:0-3744 GCA_035603615.1 Steroidobacteraceae bacterium
TTGTTCGGTCCGGTACCGGACGAGCAAGCCGTCAAAGCCGCGCGTCATGTCAAACCGGTGCGAGAACTGATTCGTGCCTGGGACCCGGTGGCGGAAAAGGTCGTGTGGGAACACGAGACGTCCTCGGGCATCCGCGGCTACGACGGCGGTGTGATGTCGACCGCGGGAAATCTGGTTTTTCAGGGCCGCGGTAGCGGCGAGTTGTGGGTCTACGCGGCCGACACGGGCGAGGTGCTCAAGGTTTTGAATACCGGGAGCCACATCATGGCCGCGCCCATGACGTACGCGATCAACGGCGAGCAGTATGTCGCGGTTCAAGTAGGCTACGGCGGCACCGCGATCACGGTGGCCCAAATTCCGCCGAGCAGCGCCGCGCTCAAATATCAGAACACCAATCGAATTATCGCCTTCAAGCTGGGAGGCGGTGCGGTGCCGATGCCGCCGGCGCGAACCGAACCAGCGTTTCCCAAGCCGCCCGAGCAAAAGGCGACTCAGGCGCAAATCGATGCGGGCGAGGTGACTTTCATCGAGCAATGCACCCGCTGCCATCAACTGGGTCCTAGCACCACGCCCGATCTGCGCACGCTCAATGACGGATTGCATATGCAATTCAAGGACATTTTGCTGCGCGGAATATTGGCGCCGGCCGGCATGGAGCGTTTCAACGATATTTTGAGCGATAAAGATGCGGACAATGTGCATGCATACTTGATCGAGCAAAGCTGGATCGCTTACCGCGCACAGGAAAGCGCGGCCGCGCATAAATAACATGCTGCAGCCTGGACTCATGATGGATCGGCCGCTGCTGATCTCCTCGATTCTCGAGCATGCCGAGGCGCAACACGGCAAAACGCAAATCGTTTCGCGCGAGACCCACGGACCGGTGTTTCGCTACACCTTTGCGGACTGTGCGGCCCGAGTCAAAAAACTGGCGAACACCCTTATCGACCTGGGGCTGCCGGCGGGCTCTGCGGTCGGGTCTCTCGCTTGGAACAATCACCGCCACGTCGAGATTTATTACGCGGTGTCGGGCAGCGGTCTGGTCATCCACACCTGCAACCCGCGCTTGCATCTCGAGCAGCTGATTTACATCATCAATCATGCGGAAGACCGGGCGTTCTTCTTCGATTGCACTTTCGCGCCGTTGATCGAGAAGATCGCTGGGGCTTGTCCGAATATCGAGGCATGGATCTGCATGACCGATGCGGAAAACATGCCGGTGCTCGACGGAATTGCCAATGTGTATTGCTACGAGACCTTGATTGCGGTGCAGGAGGACGAATTCGAGTGGCCGCAGTTCGACGAACGTGCGAGCGCCGCGATCTGCTACACCTCCGGCACCACGGGTAATCCCAAGGGCGCGTTGTACTCTCATCGCGGGATCGTTCTCGACGCCATGACCATCTGCATGCCCGGAATGCTGGGCTTGTCTCCCCGCGAGTGCATGCTGCCGGTGGTGCCGATGTTTCACATCAACGGATGGTGTGCTCCGTATGGATGCCTCATCGGCGGCGCGAAATTGGTGCTGCCGGGCCCACGTCTGGATGGCCCCGGGCTTTATGAAATGATGGAAAACGAGCAGGTGACCGTGAGCGCGGGTGTGCCGACCGTGTGGCTCGCGCTGCTGCAATACGCCGAACAGCACAACCTGAAATTCTCGAGCCTGCAGCGGGTGCTGTCGGGCGGCTCCGCCGTGCCGCTCGCCATGATCGCGAAGTTCGACGAACGCTTCGGCATCGAAGTCAGACAGGGCTGGGGAATGACCGAAACGACCGCCGCGGCGACGATCAGCTGCTTGACCAAGGAGCAGCTGCAGTGGCCGCCGGCAGAGCGCCACGCGGCCGCGGCCAATTGCGGCAAGACCGTGTTCGGCATCGACATCAAAGTCGTCGCGGAAGACGGCACGACCTTGCCTCGGGACGGCACCTCGCAGGGCGAACTCATGGTGCGCGGCCAGTGGATCGTCAGCGGCTATTTAAAGAATGAAGTCTCGCCGCTGCGCGACGGTTGGTTTCCCACCGGCGACATCGCAACCATTGATCCTGACGGCGTACTGCAGATACGCGACCGCGCCAAGGATCTGATCAAGACCGGCGGCGAGTGGATCAGCTCGATCGATTTGGAAAATAGCGCCATCGCCCATCCCGCAGTGGCGGCGGCGGCGGTTATCGGCGTCAAACATCCCAAATGGCAGGAACGTCCCCTGCTGTTTATCGTTCGCAAGCCCGGGCAGGGCCTGGAAGCGGCGGAGATTCTTGGCTTTCTCGCGCAGCGCATGGCGAAGTGGTGGGTGCCCGAGGAAGTCATTTTCTTGGAATCCCTCCCCGTCGGCGGCACCGGCAAGGTACAGAAGGCGCTGTTGCGGGAAAAATATGGGAATGTTTTCGGTTGACAGAGGAATGGCGTGTTTAGATCGGCGTTCCAGATCTTTCCTTTGGAGTCGTCCATGAAAAGCCACCTTCTCGCCGCCGTGTGCAGCCTGGTGTTATCGCCGCTGCTGGCCGCACACGCCGCTGAGGATCCGCCCGCTGATTCGACCTTGGCGAAGGATCAAGCCAAAGCGGTGAGCGAGGCCGTGAAGCACGATGCCAAAGTGGTCGCCGATGCCGCTAAGGAAGGCGCCAAACAGGTGGCTGCGACGGCCAAGGAGGTCGCGCACGAGGTGGCTGCGGCCAGCAAGGAAGGCGCCCAGGAAGTCGCGGCGACCGCCAAAAAAGGCGCCGCAAACGCCAAGGCGGCGGTCAAGGGCGAAAAGGCCGCCCCTGCGCCGGCCAAGCCCCCGGGAAAGGCGCCGCCGGCCCCAGACAAGACGCCGGCGCCCTAGACACCAGCGCTCTGGACACCGGCGCTCTGGACACCGGCACCCCAGAAATTCAGACGGCGGCTGCATCCAAATGAATGGCGACGCGCATCTTATGTGCACGAATCACCAGTTCTTCGGGAGAACACCATGTCTATCGGCTTCGGCGCCTACCTGGTCGGCGTCGCTTTCTGGATGTTCATCGGCGCCGTCAGCGTCGCGGGAATCATTACCGACTATCAGAAGCGGCGTTTGAACGTCGACCTGCTGCGCACCATCATCGAGAAGGGGCAGGCACTCGACCCGGCCGTGGTGACAAAACTGATATCGCCCGACACCGCCGAGGGGCGCATCGATCCGACCGACCTCAAGCTCGGCGGAATCATCACTACGGCCTCCGGTATCGGCATATTTTTGACGTCTTACTTCGTCAGTCTGGTGGCGCCCATCGCGCTGTACCCGATAATGGCAGGCGGCACCGTGGTGATTTGCGTGGGCATCGGCCTTCTCATCGGCGCAAAGGTCGTGGGCGACGCCCGCGAGCGGGAGGAGCGCATGGGCAAGTCGGCGCCGTGACGGGATCGTTGCCGGCTGGCGCCTGGGCCGCGGCAAGCGAGATTTCGATCGTGTTACTGGCAATGAACGGAGATGATGCAGCCTACGGCGAATTGGTTCGTCGCAGGCAAGGCGCGATTAGAAATCTATTGCGGCGCCTGACGCGTGAGGCCTCGCTGGCGGATGATCTGGCGCAACAGACCTTCGTCCACGGCTGGCAATCGATCCGGCACCTCAAATCGCCGGGCGCGTTCGGCGGGTGGTTGCGCAAGCTCGCGGTGAACTTCTGGCTGCAACATGCACGCAGCTCAAAGCAGGAAGTGGCGTTGGACGAAAACTTGCGCGCCGAATATCCGGCGGCAACGGTATCTCGGCAGTTGGACCTCGAC
>DATNKC010000445.1:0-3961 GCA_035603615.1 Steroidobacteraceae bacterium
CCGCTTGGGGGGTGAATATATTGTATCTAATTGGCCGGCGCGGCCCTCTTCGGATTCCGTGCTCAACTTGCGCTCGACTTCCGGCGCGGCAGCCCACGCTCCGCGGCAAGCGCGGCAAGGCGCGCCCGGCAGTCTTCGGGGTTGAGTTTCACCAGTCCACCCGCCACGGCGGCCTCAATCCCCGCCTCGGTGACGATGAAGTCCATGAACACATCGTGCGATTGCGGCTCGATGGTTGCGATTCGCGACAACTCGAAGGCGAGTCCGACTGCAAGTGGTTTCGGGTGAAGCGCGGCGAGCGTGCGGTCGAAATACCCGCCGCCGTAGCCGAGCCTATCGCCCTGCGGGCCGACGCCGAGCGCCGGGATCAGCAGGGCGTCGGGAGTGAGTACAGAGGTGCCGTCGGGAACGGGCAGGTCGTATACGCCGTTGACCATAGCGACTCCCGGCCACCACTCGCGAAACTCAAGCGGTTGGCCCTTCGCCACCACCGCAGGCAGCACCGCGCGAGCGCCGCGCGCCCGCAGATCAGTAACGAATGGCCGGGCATCGAACTCACCCTGGAAGGGCGAATAGAAGCCCACAACCATTCCCTCGAGCGCGCTGAAGCCTTTGCGCAGCGACGCCTCGATCAGCGCGCTCCAGCGCGCGTGGTCCGCGGCGGGGGCTGCGAGACGACGCGCGATCAGCGTTGCGCGCTCGGCACTGCGGCGCTTCTTGAGATCAGCGGGCAGAGCTGTCATTCGATGTCGCACCTTGCGCGAAAAATGGCGCTTCGTCGAAGTTAACCACAAACCAAGGCAATCAGCTGCTTAGCGCTTCCGCCGCAATCTCAAACGAGCGTAGCCGCGCCGCGTGATCGTAGATCTGCGACGTGATCATCAGCTCATTCGCTTGGGTTCGCTGGATGAAATTCTGCAGATCCGCGCGCACCATCCCGACAGTGCCGATCGACGCGCAGGACAACACCTGATCGAGAATGGCGCGTTCCTGCGGCTCCAGCCCCTCGACGTAGCCTTCGGCGGGCGGCTGCAGTTGCGAAGGACGACCGCTGCGTAAGTTGACGAACGCCTGCTGCATCGAGGTGGCCAGGAACTTCGCGCGGCTCAGAGTATCCGCGCCGAATACATTAAACCCCAGCATCACGTACGGTTTTGCAAGGTCCCCCGAGGGCCGAAAGGCACTACGGTATATCTCGATTGCAGCCATCATCTGCGCCGGCGCAAAATGCGAGGCGAACGCAAAGGGAAGCCCAAACGCTGCGGCAACCTGCGCACCGAACAGGCTCGAACCCAAGATCCACAGCGGTACCTTAAGCCCAGTTCCGGGCACCGCACGCACCGCCTGTCGGGGCGAAACCGAGAAATAATCGGCTAGCTCCTGAACGTCGCGCGGAAACTCATCGGGGTCTGAGGATAAAGTCCGGCGTAATGCTTGCGCCGTGCGCTGATCGGAACCGGGCGCCCGACCTAAACCCAAATCGATGCGGCCGGGATATAGGGATTCAAGCGTACCGAACTGCTCGGCAATAACGAGCGGCGAATGGTTCGGCAGCATGATGCCACCGGCGCCGACGCGAATGGTCGAGGTACCGCCGGCAACATGGCCAATCAACACTGCGGTCGCTGCGCTCGCGATTCCCGGCATCCCGTGATGCTCCGCCAGCCAAAAACGCCGATAGCCCCAGCGCTCCGCGTGGCGCGCCAGGTCGAGTGTGTTCCTAAAGGAGTGCGCCGCATCGCTTCCTTGCGTGATGGGCGAGAGATCAAGGACGGAAAAAGGCGTCATGCAGGGTAGGGTGGGGGCGCCCTCAACCAATCTCAACCAAAAAACTGCTCAGGGCTTCGTTTTGGAAGGCGCGGATAGCCGACACCCCTCGACCTACGGTAGCCTAAGCAATTCCACTGGCTGGAGCCGCTTGTATGGCCGCCTATCTCATTGTAGACACCTTACTGAATGACGCCAATCTGTATGAGCAATACAAAGTGAAGGCCAGACCGCTGATTGAGAAGTTCGGTGGAGAGTATCTAGCCAGAGGCGGCCGCATGACCCTTCGCGAGACCGATCTCTGGTCACCGACCCGACTGGTGTTAGTCAGATTTCCGGATGTTGAAACCGCGAATCGCTGTCTCGACTCGTTGGACTATCAGCAAATCTTGCCGATCAGCAAGAAATCGGCGCGTAGAACTGCGGTCATCCTGGAGGGCGAGTGAGAGCATACAAGGCGCCGGCACTGTGGGCGCCGGTTCCATGCGATTTCAGGCACCTACAATCCGGACAACTAGATGGCCTCTGACCCCCACAACCTGCAACGCTTCATCGACGCGCAACATCCCATCTACGGCCAAGTCCGCGACGAACTGCAATCCGGTCAAAAAGAATCCCACTGGATGTGGTTCATTTTTCCCCAGATCAGGGGGTTAGGCACCAGCCCCACGGCCCAGAAATACGCCATCACCGGAATCGAAGAAGCCAAGGCCTATCTTGACCACGCACTGCTCGGCTTCAGACTCCGTGAATGTTCGCAATTGGTTAACGCAATCAGCGGCCGGAATATCGAAGATATCTTCGGCTATCCTGACCACCTAAAATTCCACTCTTCGATGACTTTATTCGCGCATGTGGGTTCTGGCGACAAAGTGTTTAACGTCGCCCTGACCAAATACTTCAACGGCCTATTGGACCGCAGGACCCAGGATATACTGTGCCGAGTCTGATGAGGAGAGCTACGGCCGCCAGCTGCCGTGACGAAATGCCAGGTCGGCTAGAAGCCTTTCGTGAGAAGACCGGCCTTGAAGAAGCGCATCAGCTCCGCGGAGTCGTGTCCGGGCATCATGTTGAGGTTGGGTTCCGCCGTATGTAAACGGTGTAGTTCAACAAATTCGCCCATCACCGCTTCGCGGTCCTCTGCTGCAAGCCAAGTGGCGAAACGAGGCCGCTCACGAACTTCTTCGATGTTGCGCATTTGCCAGGCAACATCCCCCAGAAACAGGATCTCCTGACCGTCCGCGCGCTTGACGTATATCATTTGACTGCCGGGGGTGTGGCCGGGCGCTTTGATCAACACGACGCCCGGCGCAATCGCATGATAGGGCTCATCGTCAATTCCCTCATAGCCGTCGAAGACAGTCGCAGATACGTTTGGCTTGTATGTCTGAGCTTCCCGAATGGCTTTCTTCAGCTCAGTAACTTGGACTTGCGTAAGACGCGCCTTTCCCATGAGATCCTTGAGATTGGGCTGGGCGAGAAGGCCGCCGGCATGATCCGCATGCTCATGAGTCACGATGATCAGCTGAGCCGTTGCCAGTGCGGCGCCAAGCCGCGCATAGGCCGCGTCATCAAAAACTTTTGCACCCATGTGCTTCGCAACGTCAGCGTCGAAGGCCGTATCGACTATGACAGCACGATCTTTATAGACGATTTCATACGCAGAAACAGGCATATCCAAATTCTGCCAACGCCCGCCTGCGATGGCGAAGGCTTCCGGCACCAAGAGATGTCCGATGGTCTCCACGCGGATCGCGACCGGTAGATCGACCACGCCTGCATCTGCGAGCCGGCGGACGGCCGTCATGTCAATCGAATAGTGCGCCGAGGAGGGGATGTGGCTCTCCATAGCAAGCCACCAATATGCGGGAATGCTGATGATGATCAGCACCAGGAGCGTGTAACCAAGCCATTTGAGTACTTTCATCCTATTTCCCGCGAGAAACGCCGGCCTTCAGGCCAGCGGCTTCGAGCTCGCGACTTCATGACCGTTCCACGCTCGCGCCCAGGGTGATGAGAAGCTCGTCCAGTTGCGCGAACGTCTCGGCCATCGCATTCTCCATCCCGGCGTTGGCATCGAGAGCTTCCTTGGAGGGATAGAGTTCGTGATAGACCAGCAGCGTCTTGCCACCTCTTTCAGCAAAGGTCGCGGTGCTGATCGCACCTCCGTCACTCTCGTCATTCGTCCAGACGA